>JAZLCO010000001.1:0-15206 GCA_045614225.1 Eggerthellaceae bacterium
CGTTGTTAGTGGCACACTGCTCCCTGGGAACTCTGTGGCAAAAAATGGCACAGAGTTCCCAGGGAGCAGTGTGCCACTCGGAATACCTCTAAACCCAAACGGGAGCACCGAAGAGATCCTGCAACTCGCTGCGAAGGATTGCGTTGCGCGAGTCGACCGTGACGGGCAGCTCGGCGCGGAACTTTCGACCATCCGCCTGCGTGACGAACAGCACCACATAGTCGCGACCCGGATAGTTCGCCAGGATGTTGTTCAAACGCTGGACCCGCGCCTGGTTGAAGTCGCTCGAGGGAACGTGCAGCTCAAACTGAACAGGACGCGCCGCCTCTTCCGAGAGTTCAAGCGTCTCGGCCTCGTAAACGATGATCTGGTTGCCGCGGTCGCTGTGCTCGAACTTGCCCTTGATCTTCACGATGGCATCTTCAACGATCGAGTCGGCCACCTCGTCGAACTTGAACGTGATGCACTCGATTGAGCCGGTGGTGTCCTCCAACGTGAACGTGGCCATGCGCGTGCCGCGCTTCGTCAGCTTGTTGACGACGTTCGAGACCATGCCAACGAACACAGCGGATTTGATCTCGGTCGTGTTGTCCATCAAGTCGCCAATCTGGTACTTCGTCATGCGTGCGATGGCGTCCTCGTATGGCGTGAGCGGATGCTCCGAGACGTAGATCTTCATGATCTCCTTCTCGAAGGCGAGCTTCTGACGCTTGGGCCAGTCGACGCCGTCGGGTGCCGGCACGTCGTCCGCGAAACCGCTGCCCTCGTCGTCGGCAAACATGTCGAACATGCTGACTTGGCCCGCATCGCGGTCGCGTTGGCGACGCGACGCGCCTTCGAGCAGCGGCGTCTCCTCGATGAAGTACATGAGCTGGCGACGCGTATAGCCCGTCGAATCGAACGCACCGCTCTTGATGAGCGCTTCGAGTGCCTTGCGGTTGTAGCATTTGGCGTCGACGCGGTTCACGAAATCGTGCAGCGAGGTGAACACGCCACCGCGCTCGCGTTCGGCGATGATCTCGTCGGCGACGGCCTTGCCGATACCGCGCACGCCAACCAAACCGAAACGCACACCCTCGTCTACCGGCGTGAACTCGGCATTGGACGAGTTGATGTCGGGCGGCAATACGGGAATGCCCGTATGGTTGCAGCTTGCGATGTAGCGGATGAGACGGTCGGTGTTGCCCATGTACGACGACAGCACGGCGGCCATGAACTCGTAGGGATAGTGTGCCTTCAGGTAGGCCGTGCGCATGACCAGAATCGCGTACGCTGCCGAATGCGACTTGTTGAACGCGTACTTAGCGAACTTCTCGGCGTCGTCCCAAATTTTCTTTGCGATGTCGAGCGAGTAGCAGTTGTCGACAGCGCCCTGGTTCCAGTCTTCCTGCAGCTGGCGCATGACGTCGAGCTTCTTCTTGCCCATGGCTTTGCGCAGCTTGTCGGCCTTGCCAGCCGAGAAGCCGCTCATGCGCATGGACACCTGCATGATCTGCTCTTGGTAGACCATGGTGCCATAGGTTTCCTCGAGGATCGGGCGCAAGCGGTCGTCGTAGTAGTGGACCGGCTTCTTGCCCGACGCGACGTCGACGTAGTCGTCAACCATGCCCGACTCGAGCGGGCCCGGGCGGTTCAGTGCGATGGATGCCACGACGTGCGCGAAGCTCGTCGGTGGCATGCGGCTGAACAGGCTGACGTACAGTGCACCTTCGACCTGGAACAGGCCGTCCATGTTCAGCATCGGGCCGCCTTCGTAGCTGGGCAACCTGCCCTGCATGAGCCTGAAGGCGTCAGGATCGTTGATGGGGATGTCTTCGGGTGCGAGGTCGATGCCGTGGCGCTCCTTGACGTTGCGGCAAGCCATCGACAGCACGTCGAGCGTGCGCAAGCCCAGGAAGTCCATCTTGAGCAAGCCCAACTCGGGAGTGTAGTGGCCGTCGTACTGCGTGATGATGCCGCCGCCCTTGGTATCGCGCTTCATGGGCACGTGATCGCTCATCGGGTCGCGGCAGATGATCGTGGCGCACGCGTGCACGCCCTCGCCGCGCAGGTGACCTTCGATGCTGCGCGCCGAGTCGATGATGCGGTGGACATCTTCCTCGGTGTCGTACGCGGTCTTGAGGTCAGGGTTCTGCTCGAGCGCCTTGTCGATCGTGATGCCGAGCTCGTCGCCGATCAGCTTCGTAATGCGGTCGCCCACGCCGTACGGGTAATCAAGTACGCGCGCCGTGTCGCGCACGGCATTCTTCGCCTGCAACGTGCCGAACGTGATGACCTGCGAAACGTGGTCTTCGCCGTAGACGTCCTTGATGTGGTTGATGACCTCTTCGCGACGACCCTGCTCGAAGTCGACGTCGATATCGGGCATCTCCACGCGTTCGGGGTTGAGGAACCTCTCGAACAGCAAGCCGTTCTCGAGCGGGTCGAGATCGGTGATGCCCATGGCGTATGCGACGATGGCGCCTGCAGCAGACCCGCGACCGGGACCGACGCCGATGCCTTGGCTGCGCGCCCATTCGATGTATTCCTGCACGATGAGGAAGTACGCAGGGAAACCAGCGTTCAGGATGACCTCGGCCTCAACGTCGTAGCGATCGGTCACATCGGGACGCAGCTGGCGCAGCTCCTCGAACGTCGTGACCTTCCCTTCGCCGTAACGCCTGACAAGGCCAACTTCGCACTGATGACGGAACCATGATTCCTCGGTCTCGCCTTCGGGCAGGGGGAACTTCGGCAGAATCGGGTCGCGCTCGAGCTCGACGTTGCATTTTTCGGCAACCTCGACCGTGTTGTCGCACGCTTCCTGGAAGTCCTTGAGCGCCTCGCGCATCTCTTCTTCCGACTTCATGTAGAACTGGTCGTTCGCAAAGCGCATGCGCTTCGCGTCGTTGACCTTGCTGCCCGTGCCGATGCACAGGATGATGTCGTGGGCCGAAGCATCCTCGCGGTTGAGGTAGTGGAAGTCGTTCGTTGCGATAGTCTTGAACCCGCAAGCGCTCGCAACGCGCGTCAACTCGACGTTCAGTTCGTATTGGGTCAGACCGCCGTCGGTCTTGATGCCCTGATCCTGCAGCTCGATGTAGAAGTCGCCCTCGTCGAAACAATCAGCTAGCTTGCACGCCCACTTGCATGCCTCGTCGAACTGACGGTCGTCGAGCAGCTTGGGCACGATGCCGGCAAGGCAGGCGGAGCTTCCGATGATGCCGTGGCCGTACTTCTTCAGCTGCGCGTACGTGGTACGCGGCTTGTAGTAGAAGTTGTCGACGTGCGACTCGCTGACAAGCCGCAGAAGATTGTGGTAGCCCTCGGTCGTCTTCGCAAGCAGAAGCAGATGGTAGAGCTTCGGCTTGCCGTCGCGCGCCAGCGAATCGTCGGTCGTGAAGTAAACTTCGCAACCATAGATGGGCTTGACCTTCTTGCCCGTCTCCTTCTCGATGGCATCGCACGCATCGCACAGTTCGACCACGCCGCTCATGACGCCATGGTCTGTGATGGCAACGGCCGGCATGTCGAATTCCGCAGCACGACGCACCATATCCTTGACGTGGGTCATGCCGTCGAGCAGGGAATATTCGGTATGGTTGTGCAAATGAACAAAAGCCATGGTCAGAGCCTCAATTTCGCAAACGCAGACGTGACGATTTCTCGCCATCAATCATAACAGCAATGGAGGCGAACAAACGATGGGTTTTCAGTAGATGCTCTGTGTCGGAAAGGGCGCCGTCGCACCAATATGCAACACATATTTGCAACACAGACCCGGTCTCTGTTGCAATCGTGCTACTTGGTTCGGGAAAGCCAACTCTCCCCCGCAATGGTGGTGATGTCGTTGTGCCCTGGCAGGACGACGGTGTCGCCCGGCAAATCGGCCAAACGCGCAAGCGAGGCGATCATGTCCGCAGGGTTTCCGCCCTCGAAATCGGTGCGACCGTGTGCACCGTGGAATAGCGTATCGCCCGAAATGAGGACCGGCGCCCCATCGGGGTCGCTGCCATACTGCGGGTCGAGGAACAGGCAGATGCTGCCGCGCGTATGGCCGGGCGTCTCGAGCACCTTCCACTTCATGTTGCCGATGACGAGCTCTTCCCCATCGACCACCATCTTGTCCACCGGGCATGGCGTGAACTGGCGGTGGCTCGAGTCGAGAGTCTTCTCACCCGTGATGTACGGCGCATCGATGGCGCTCGCAATCGTCTGCGCCCCCGTGAGCCTTCGTAAATCGCAGGCACCGCCCACATGGTCCCAATGCGCGTGAGTCAGCACGATGGCATCGAGCTTGCGGCCGTCGAGCGCATCCACGATGAAGCTCGCGTATTCCGTCGGGTCGACGACGAACGTCGCCTCATCATCGCTCACGATGTAGACGTTGTTCTCGATCGGCCCCATGACCATGACCTCAATTGAAACGCATGGGTTCTTGCCTTGCGCCATGTCTCTTCTCCTCTTCCGATGGCAGGTGGCACAACGTTCCCTGGGAACGGTGTGCCGTTTCGATAGTGGCACAACGCTCCCTGGGAACGGCGTGCCACTAAGCTCGCTTTACTTGCCGGCGCCGACGTACTCGCCTGGGTTCATGCGGCGCGCTTCGAACACGCCGTCGACCTCGAGGATGCGCAGAAGCACGTCCTGCACGTGTCCGACGTCGGACACCTGGAACACGTAGCGCATGCGCACGATGCCGTCGTTACCAACTGCGGACGACGAGTTCAGCACGTTCACGCCTTCTTGTGCGAGCACCGTGATGACGTCGCGAAGCAGGTTCATGCGATCCATGGCCTCGATGTGCACCTCGATGCGGTACGTCGCCGTCGACACATCGCCCTGCTCCCATTCGACATCGATGATGCGCTCGGGCTCTTTCATGAGGTTCTTCGCGTTCGGGCAGTCGGCGCGATGCACCGAAACGCCGCGTCCGCGGGTGACGAAGCCAACGATGTCGTCGCCGAACACCGGATTGCAGCAGCGCGACAGGCGAACGAGCACGTCGTTGAGGCCCTTCACCACGATGCCGTTGGACGTGTGGGTCTCGTGACGTTTCGGGCGCGCAACGCTCGTGATCATGGGCGGCATCTTGCCGGTTGCCGTACCGGACATGCCGATGTCGGGCATCGACGCTTCCTTGGTACCGCGGTCGACCAGGATCTTCAACAGGCGATTCGCCACATGCTGGGCGCTTTCCTTCCCCGCGCCGATGGCGACGATCATGTCGTCGGACTCTTTATAGCCCAAGCTCTCGGCAACCAACTTGATGGCACGCGTTGACTGCGCGTTTGAGATGCCGATGTTGTGCTTGCGCATCTCGCGTGCGAGCTTCTCGTGACCGAGCTGCATGTCATCACTGCGCGTGACCCTCGAGAAATAGCTGCGGATCTTCGAGCGGGCGCCGGGGGTCTTCACGATGCCAAGCCACCCACGCGACGGCGTGGCGCTCTTCTGCGTCAGAATCTCGACGCGGTCGCCCATCTGCAACTCGTAGGACAGCGGCACGATGCGCCCGTTGACCTTGGCGCCAACGCAATGGTTGCCCACCTCGGTGTGGATGGCGTAGGCGAAGTCAACTGGCGTGGAGCCTGCACGCAAGCTCTTTGCGTCGCCGTTGCGGGTGAACACGAACACCTCGGACTCGTCGAGATCGACCTTCAGGTCTTTCAAGAACTCCTTCGAGTCGGGAGTCTCGTCCGACCAGTCGACCATCTGGCGCAGCCACGCGAGCTGCTGCTCGAAATCGCCGCTCTTCTTGCCCTTCTTGCCGCCTTCCTTGTACAGCCAGTGGGCCGCAACGCCGAACTCGCTTTGCTGGTGCATCTCCTCGGTGCGGATCTGCACCTCAAGCGGACGACCCGCGGGGCCGATGACCGTTGTGTGGAGCGATTGGTACATGTTGTACTTCGGCATCGCGATGTAGTCTTTGAAACGACCGGGCATCGGGTGCCAAATCGTATGCACAGCGCCAAGTGCCGAATAGCAGTCCTTCACCGTCGGCACGATGAGGCGCACGGCGATGAGGTCGTAAATCTCGGAGAAGCCCTTGTCCTTCTTCGTCATCTTCTGGTAAATCGAGAACAGGTGCTTCGGACGACCCATGACCTGCGCGTCAATGCCGACTTTCTTCATCTCGGCCTTCAGGATTTCGAGCACCTTGTTGAGGTATTCCTCGCGTTCGGCACGGCTCTCGGTGAGCATCTTGGCGACTTGCTTGTACTTGGCCGGGTCGAGGTAGTAGAACGAGAGGTCCTCGAGCTCCCACTTGATCGAATTGATGCCCAGGCGATGTGCAATGGGCGCGTAGATCTCGAGGGTCTCGCGGGCCTTGAAGATGCGGCGATCCTCGCGCAAGCTGCTGAGCGTTCGCATGTTGTGCAGACGGTCGGCAAGCTTGATGACGATGACGCGGATGTCCTTGTTCATGGCCACGAGCATCTTGCGGATGGTGGCAGCCTGCTCGTCGGTAAGCGTTGAGACCTCGATCTGGGTGATCTTCGTGACTCCCTCGACGAGCGCTGCAACGTCTTCGCCGAATCGCTCGACGACGTCATCGCGCGTTACTTCGGTGTCTTCGATCGTGTCGTGCAAGAGCGCCGCGACGAGCGTTTCGACATCCATATGCAATCCGGCGAGGATGATGGTGACCTCGATGGGATGTATGATGTAGGGTTCGCCTGACCTGCGTTTCTGGCTTTTGTGAGCTTCGTTGGCGAACTCGAACGCCTCAACGAGCGTCGCCTCTTCTTCGGGGCTGAGGTACGTGGCTGCAATTTCCTGGAGGTCGGCAAAGCGTTCCTCGGGCGTCTTGCCCTCGCCGTGACCGAACCCGTGTGCATGACCAGTTGTCGCTGCAGCTTGCTCGATAACGTCTTTGTATGCCATACGCCACCCCTCCCTTCGTCTGTTTCTGCTTCGTTTGCCCTTCTCGGGTGGTGACCCTATATTTTACCATTGCGCAGGTGAAACAGGCAAAGAACCGTCAGCTGGCACAGAGTGGCACACTGTTCCCTGGGAGCTTTGTGCCATAACGGCGCTCTTGTGGCACAGCGTTCCCTGGGAGCTTTGTGCCACGATATGGCACGGTGCTCCCTGGGAGCTGTGTGCCATCAAGCTACACAGCGCAGCCGGGTAGGATGGGACGCTGGACGTGTTGCTCGAGAGATGCAGCCGGCTCGTTCAGGGCAGCCACCTTGAAGTCTTGGAAGACGGCGCGCTCTGCAAGGCCTTCGCGATAGCGCACGGAATCGGACAGTTCGACCTTGCAAGCATCCGAGACCACATGTACCGAGCGCACGACCTCGCCCGAAGTGTATGCGGAATGCGTTTCGATGAGGCCGAGCTCGCGGAAAACCTCGATGGCGCACTTCACCGAATCCTGCGAGACTTCGCGCCCGCTCTTCGACGCACGCATGGCCACGTCGGCGTTGCTCGCCGTGAAGAACCCAACTCCCACTTCGCGCTGCGCATCTCGCAACGCACGGTACACCTGGGCCATCTGATCGCGGTCGGGAGTCATCTCCTCGAGCGTCGATTCATTGATCTCGGAGTCTTTGCGGGTGTAGAGCAAATGCACGCCCGCTGGAGCGCCGTCACGCCCAGCGCGGCCGCTCATCTGGTTGAACTCGATCTCGTTGTAGGGCAAATGGTAAAGCACCACATGGCGGATATCGGGAATGTTGACGCCTTCGCCGAACGCCGACGTGGCGATGAGCGTTGTCAGGTGCCCGTCGCGGAACATCTCTTCGATGCGCGTGCGCTCCTCACGCGAAAGGCCTGCGTTGTAGAAGCCGATCATGAGCGCCAGCTGCGGCACCTTGCTGCGCAGCGCTCGCGCGAGCGCCACCGAGCTGGAACGGGAGTTGACGTACACGACCGTCTTCTCGCCGCCGGCTACCAGATTGGCGAGGTAGTCTTCGCGCGCCTTCGACCCGCGACGATCGTCGATGTAAAGGTTCGGGCGGTCTGTCTGGTCGAACACGCAAGTCTCGATGGGCAACTGCGTGGCAATGTCGCGAGCGACGATGCCGCTTGCTGTCGCGGTCAGCGCGAGCACGGTCGGATTGCCGAGCCGCTCGAGCGCGATGTCGAGCTCGGTGTAGGCAGGGCGGTCGCCCGCTTTCGCCATGCCGATGTGATGGGCCTCGTCGATGACGACGAAGCGGATGCGGCCCGACTTCGCCAGGTCGTCGACATGCAGAGTCAAGAACTCGGGAGTCGTCAACACGATGTCGCACGAGCCATCCTCGAGCGCGGCGTAGATGGCACGCCGCTCCTCGGGCGACGACTCACCCGTAAGCACGCTCGAGGTGAGCCCGAATCGGGCAAGCGCATTGTTCAAATGGAAGGCCTGGTCGGCAATAAGCGCACGCAGCGGATAAACGAACAGGCTTGCCGATCCATCGCGCAACGCGCAACGTGCGGCATGCACGTGGAAGATGAGCGACTTGCCACGGCCGGTCGCCATGACGCACATGGTGGAACGCCCCTGCTGCAGATGATTGAGCACTTCACGCTGCTCGGGATGCAACTGTCCATCGCCGATGAGCGCACGCACGATGTCCGCTTCGAGCTTCGCCGGCTCCGTTGCGGCGCGGCGTTCCCATGCCGCGCGGGCCTCGGAACGGCTCGTTTCGAACGCCTCGACGTCTTGGGGGCTTTCGGCCTGCGACTCGCAGAGCTCCTCGTCGGACGTCGCGTAAAGGTCGGAAAAGAAACGCAGGTTCCCCGGGTCGAGGCACGCCTCGAGCGCAGCGCACGGCTGGGCGGGTGCTAGCGACTTGAGCATGGCCTTCACCGAGCGGCGGCCACGCCACTCGTCGATCTGCACTTCGAACGCAGCGTTCACAACGCTGTCGGTTTTCATGAGCATCTCGATGTCGTTGCAGTGGAACATGATGCCCGAGATCTTCGCAACGCCATCGCCCAGCTGACACGAGAAATGGCTCTTGTCGGCACCCACCGCACGCGCGTTCGACAGCACGACGTCGCGCGCCAGCAGACACGGTGTGCGGTTCTCCTGGCCGAAGGGGGCAAGCGCCTGCAGCTTCTCAACGTTTTCGATGGTGAGTTCGTCGAGCGAGACGCAGGCGTCGATCTCGATGAGTGGATGGAACGCATCCTCGGGCAACTCGTCCATGTAGGCACAAAGCCGTTCGGAGAACTCGTCGAGGTTAGCCGCAGGAAGCGTAACGCCAACGGCGGCCTCGTGTCCGCCGAAACGCGTGAGCAGGTCCTCGGTGCTTTCCACGGCTTTGAACAAGTTGACCTGACCGACCGTGCGACCGCTGCCCCGCGCCTCGTCGCCGTCGATGGTGAACAGCAAGCATGGCACACCGTACGTGTGCACGAGACGGCTGGCCACGATGCCCTTCACGCCTTCATGCCAACCTTCGCCCGCCACCACAAGCGCGCGTTGACCGTGGTAGACCGAAAGCGCCGTGTCACGCGCGACCTCAGAAAGCTCGGCCTCGATGGCGCGGCGTTTGTCGTTGGTAGCTTCGAGCTCGGCGGCGAGCTTGCACGCCGTGTCGAAATCGTCGGTCATGAGCAAGTCGAGCGCAATCTGGGCATCACCCAGACGCCCAGCAGCGTTCAACCGCGGAATCAGCGAGAAGCTCAGGTCGGTCGCGGTCACGGGCTTGCCCGCAGCGCCGGTTTGCCCGAGAAGCGCCGCGATGCACGGGCGCGGATTGTTGTTGATACGCGCTAGGCCATCAGCCACGAGTGCGCGGTTCTCGTCGCGCATGGGCATCAGGTCGGCAACCGTGCCAAGCGTTGCCAAGTCGGTGTAGTTGCGCCACAGGTGCGGGAACCCGAAGCGCCCACCGAGCGCCTGGACCACCTTGAGTGCAACACCCACGCCGGCGAGGATCGAGCTCGGGCAATCGGGGTCGGTTTTCGGATCGACGATCGGAACGCCGACGGGCTTCAGCTCTCCCACTTCGTGGTGGTCCGTGATGACGACCTCGATGCCTTCCGCCACGATGGCGGCCACTTCGTCCTTGCAGGCGATTCCGCAATCGACCGTCACGATAATCTCGGGATCGAGCTTCTTCACACGCTTGCAAGCCGCCGGCGACAGCGCGTAGCCCTCGTCGAAACGACGTGGGATGAACGGCGTCGCGTAACCGCCCAGAGCGCGCAACCCGCGCGTGAGCACCGTCGTGGCGGATACGCCGTCGACGTCGAAATCGCCGAACACGACAATGTGGCGACGGTCGCGAATGGCCTGCTCGAGATGGTCGACCACCTCGCCGATACCCGGCATGTCGTACGGTTCGAGCCAGTCGCGGTCGAGACTTGGGTTGAGGAAACGTTCCGCTTGCTCAACCGACGTGATGCCACGCGCCGCCATGATGGACGCCATGAATTCGGGCAGGTCGAAATGCTGCCGCAATAATGCGACCACGCGCGCATCGGCTGCGCAGACGTTGAATTGCGCTGACATGAAATACCTCGCAGGAAAAGCTCGTTGTGTTCCCCTGCATTGTACCGCAGGTGCGGCAATCGAGCCGATACTGTTATCTTTCGAGTTCCGCTGAGATGTCTGCTGCTTAGGGCAGGCCTCTAAATAACAAATGGAAGCGTTTTGCAGGCTATTCCAGACCGAATGCACGCCCGTCGTCGTCAGCGCTCAGCTCTGCGAGGGTGACGTTGTCGACATAACGCTCGATGACTTCGTCGAGACCAGCCCAGAACGATATCGTCGAGCAGATCCTCTCACGTGGGCATTCGCCGCCCTCCTCGAGCGCAGCACACGCCACCGGAACAGTCGTCCCCTCGACGGCGCGAAGGATCTCCCCTGCCGTGATTTCCTCGGCAGGCTTGCCAAGAACGTAACCGCCGCCGTGCCCGCGCACGCTCGTCAGCAAGCCAGCGTTTACAAGCGAATGAGCAAGCTGCTCGAGGTATTTCAGCGAAATGCTTTCCGCCTCCGACACATGCCGCAACGCAATCTTCTCCCCCTCGGGGAACCCCGCGATGAACACCATCATGCGCATCGCATAGCGTCCTTTGGTGGTTACGAGCATGTGGGAATCCTTTCCGCGCTTCTTCACCTGAATTGTACCGTATGCGCGTAGTTGGTGCGGAAGCATAATTCAACCAGGTACATTTATGCAGATGCATAAATGTACCTGGTTGAATTATGCAGACTCACTGATCTCGATTGTCTACACTTCGTCACCGAGCGCCTCGGCGGTCTCGAGCCATACGAGCTCAAGGTCATCGAGTTGCGACTGCAGCTCGTTGATTTCCGCTTGGATATCGCCGAGGGCGACAAAATCGGTTGGGTCTGCGGAATGCAGGCGCTCCTGCGCATCCTCGATCTTGTTGCGCAACGTGTTCATCTTGCGATCGGTCGATTGAAGCGTCTTCTTCAGCGCTCGCAGCTCGCTGTTCGTAAGCGAGCCGTCCTTGGCAGGTTTTGCCGAGGTGGCGGCATCCGCCTTGCTGGCAACGGGCGCGTTTTCTTCCGCGAGGTCGCCCACGATCGCCAGGTACTCGTCGATTCCACCAGGAAGATGGCGCAAATGGCCGTCGATTATCGCGTACTGGTCATCGGTCACGCGTTCCATGAGATAGCGATCGTGCGTGACGAGCAGCAACGTCCCCGGCCAGCCGTCGAGCAAATCCTCGACCGCTGCGAGCATGTCGACATCCAGGTCGTTTCCCGGCTCGTCGAGGATGAGCACGTTGGGCTCTTCCAGCAGAATGAGCATGAGCGCCAAACGCCTCTTCTGCCCACCCGACAAGTCGCACACCGGCTCGTTCAAATCGGCGTTCGTGAAACCAAGTCGTTCGAGCAGCTGCTTGGGAGTCTGGTCGCGCCCGTCGAGCATGACAGCATGCCCGAAACGCCCCACAACCTGGCGCACACGGTCGTCGCCGTGCGCGGTCAGCTCGTCGAGGTGCTGCGAGAGCACGGCGAACTTCACGGTCTTTCCGACCTTCACGTATCCACTCGTCGGTCGCAGCTTCTGCTGGATCACGTTCAGCAGCGTGGTCTTGCCAGCACCGTTGCTACCCACGATGCCGATGCGGTCTCCGGGACCAATGAGCCACTCGATGCCATCCAGAACGGTGTGGTCGCCGTAACGCACCGTCACGTTCTTCACATCGACAACCTGTTTGCCCAGACGTTTCACAGCCATGCGCTTGAGCTCGAGCTCGTTGCGCAGCGGAGGGACGTCGGCAATGAGCTCCTGGGCAGCTTTGATGCGGAACTTCTGCTTGGTCGATCGCGCCTGCGCGCCACGCGAGAGCCATGCGAGCTCGCGGCGCAGCTTGTTCTGCCGGCGCTCCTCGGTCACGCGTGCCACACGGTCGCGCTCAACGCGTTGCATAATATAGGCCGAGAACCCGCCTTCGAACGGCTCGATGCGCTTGTCGTGCACTTCCCACATGCTCGAGCAGGTCTCGTCGAGGAACCAGCGGTCGTGCGTCACGACGAGCAAGGCGCCTTGGCCCTCGCGCCAGCGCGTCTTCAAATGCTGTGCCAGCCAGTTGATGGCGCGCACGTCCAAATGGTTCGTGGGCTCGTCGAGCATGAGGATGTCCCAGTCACCCACGAGCAACCGCGCCAGATCGACACGACGGCGCTGGCCGCCGGAAAGCGTTCCAACAGATGCCTGCCAGTCGATGTCTCCCACGATGCCCGCGATGATGCCGCGGATGCGCGCACTGCTCGCCCATTCGTATTCGGGTAGATCGCCCACGATGGCCCGACCGACCGTGTCGTCGTCGGACAGTTCGTCGACCTGCGCAAGCACACCAACGGAAATGTTGTTGGTCCTGATTACGCGTCCGCGATCGGGTTCGAGCAAACCGCCGAGCAGCGCCAGCAACGTCGATTTGCCGTCGCCGTTGCGGCCGACGATGCCGATGCGCTCGCCGTCGTTCACACCGAGCGAGATGTCATCGAACACCGTTTTCGAGGGGAAGTCGACCCCGACTTTCTCGCATCCGAGCAGAAACGCCATGCGCAGCTTCTATTCGGAAGGCGTTTGCTCGGAAAGCGCTACGCACAGCGCGTCGAGCAGCGTGATCGCGAAATGCTGCGACGAGCGCTCCTCGCCCGCATCGAGCCATGTGGTGCCGGGAAGCTCGATCGTGATGCGCGAAGGCCTGTTGCGCCTCGCCGCCGCAACAGCAGGTGCCATGCGCAAGGCGAGCGACTCATCGGGCTCGAACGATACACGCGGGTCTTTGTCGTTACGCGATGCCTCACCAGGCAACGCGATGCGCACGAGCAGCATGGAGTCGTCGGGTTTCACGAGCAGAGAGTCAGCACTCAGGATCTTCGAGGACGGGTTGGTGGCCAACGACAAATTCGACATGCGCGATGCCACGCCACGCGTGAACTCGTCGGTGCCGAACAGGCACAACGCGTTGCTTTCGAGCACATCGGCGGCGCGCGCGAAGCCGAGGTTCAACTGCATGGGAATCGACTTCTTGCCTTCCCACGAATGGTGAAGATTGCGGATGGAAGCGAACGTGTACGAACCGACGATGCCGTCAGAAGGCAAACCGAGGTTGCTCTGGAACTTGCGAACCGCATCTTCGGTGAAAGCACCGAAGATGCCATCCTCGCGACCGCTCGGGAAACCGAGAGCCCCGAGCGCCCGCTGCAGCTCGAGCACGTCGTGACCATGGAAGTAAGGCATGCGCAGATACAGCGTGCGGTCACCCATGTGGTAAGACGCATCAACGAGCATCGACCAGGTCTTCTCGTCGATTTCGTCACCGTCTTCAAGCCCCACTTGGCTGCGGAACGCGCGCACGGCGTCGGCGGTCTTGCTGCCGAACTCGCCGTCGACGGCCTCCTCGGGCATGAGCCCCACTATCACGAGACGTTGCTGCACGTCCTCAACTGCAGCGCCCGAATCACCTTGGCGTATCGTTTGCATGTTTGTTGCTCCTCGTGTTGGTGCATATTTCTACCTGGTTGAATTATGCACAGAGTAAGCCATTAAAGGCCTGGGTTGTTTTGTGTGCATAATTCAACCAGGTTGAAATATGCACTTTTCCCTTACGACAGCCTGCTCACGAACCAGTCGGCCATCGAGATGAGCATGTCGCGAGAGGGCGACGGTGCAATCATGTCGATGAGGCGGTTCTTCGCGATGCTTGTCAAGTTTTCGGCGTAGTTGCGCGCGTAATCGATGCTTCCAGCCTCTTCCATGATCTGCACAGCCTCGTTGAGGTCGGCTTCGACCTTGGTGTGGGACGAAAGCAGCTCGACGAGGCGCTCCCGTTTCACACCGTCAAGATGGCTCAGCGCGTGCACGACGACGAGCGTGCGCTTGCCCTCGGTGATGTCGTCACGGAAGCCCTTCTTGGTGCTCTCGGTCTTGCCGATGAGGTTGAGAAGGTCGTCTTGAATCTGGAACGCGAGGCCCGTGTCGAGACCGTAGTTGCGCAGCCCCTCGATTTGCGTCTCGGTACCGCCGCCGACGATGGCGCCGATGGCCAGCGGCACAGCACCCGAATAGTGCGCAGTCTTGCACGTGGCCATGATCAGGTAATCCTCAGGCGTGATGTCGTAGCGCTCATCGCGCGCCCAGCCGATGTCGAGCGCCTGGCCCTCGATGGTGCGGCGCGTCATGTCGATGAGCTCGGTGAGCACGCGCACCTTGACGGAATCCTCGAGCAGAGGGTCCTTGACGACCGTGCCGTTGACGAGCTGCAGGCCTAAGTCGCCCATGTTGATGGCAAGGCCCATGCCCTCGGTCATGTAGAGGCACGGCTCGCCGCGGCGCAGCTCGGCCTCGTCGGCGATGTCGTCATGGATAAGAGCCGCCGTGTGGAAATGCTCGATTGCGGCTGCCGAGCTGATTGCGCGCTGCGGGTCGCCGCCCACGGCCATGCAGGCCGCAAAGCAGATGAGCGGACGGTGACGCTTGCCGCCGTTGCGGCTGAATTTGATCAGCGGCGAATAGAGGTAGCGGTCCATGTCAGGGTGCGAACCCTTTGGAATGTACGAGTTGAGAATGTCGCCCACAGGAATCGCGTACCGATCGAGGTATTCCTCGAACGTCTCGGGCTGGTTTTCAGATTGCAGGAGTTGTTTGAGGTCAATCATGCGGTGCACCTTGCTGTTTGTTTTTGCGCGTAGAAATGATTATACGCGAGTACAGAATAGGGCGTGGGACAACAATTCAAGGTCGTTCTCTTTTTGAACGGAACGACAACAGAATGGCACAGTGCTCCCTGGGAAGGGT
>JAZLCO010000002.1:0-14538 GCA_045614225.1 Eggerthellaceae bacterium
GTTGATGAAGTTGAACTGGTTCGTCACGTTGTAGGTGTACGTGAACATCATGACGAGCGTGCCCGCGCTGATACCGAACCACGCGTTTCCGCCCGCGATGAAGACCGTGACGATGGCCATGATGCTCACGGCGATGCAAGCCGTGATGATGCCACGTGCGAGACTTGCCATCATGCGCTTGGAATCGCGTGCCACGACCTCGCGGTTGGCGGTGTCGAACAGCCCGCGCTCGTAGTCCTCACGGCCGTAGGTCTTCACAGCCAGGATGTTGGCCACGCTGTCGGCGAGCTCGCCCGACAGCTGGTTCTGCGCCCCGGCGGCTTGCTCGTTGAGGTTCAGGATGCGTCGGTACATGAGATAGCTCACCGTGCCGTACAGCACGAGCAGCACCATGAGGATGACAACGTAAATGGGAACGCGTGGGCCGAGCACGATGCAGATGAACACAACCGACTCGAGAACCGGCAGGAATGGGAAGTTGATGCCCTCGACGATCTGGTTGTAGGCCGCCATGAATTTGCTCGTCTGCGACACGAGCGTGCCACCGAAGCGGTTCGAATGGAAGCTCATCGACTGGTTCGACAGCGCATCGAAACACATCGTGGCTAGGTCGTACGACACCGCGATCTCGAGCTTCCACAGCGTGTAGTCCTGCAGCTTGCTTGCCGCCTGGCCGCACACGTTGATGGCCAGAAGCGCCACGATGTAGGGACCGAACACGTTGAACACCTGGTCGGCCGCGACCGGCTCGGCCGAGATGCGGTCAACGATCAGGCTCATGACGTAGGGGTTGCCATAGGTCAACAGGATGCCGAACCCGATGGTCGACAACACCATCGTGATGTACAGCCCCAAATGATTGCGCGTGACCTGCCAGTAGTAGTGCAGCGTGCGCCGTGTTGTCTGCTGGCTCCCAAAACTCTTCGCCATCCGACGCGCCTCCTTACGTTCAGCGCACTAGGATAGCAGATGTGAGTCGGCGCCCTGACCCGAGCTCGCTATCACCAGCTCACTTGAGCTTGCCCAACGGCACCATGGTGGGGCAGCCACGCGAACCCTCGCGATAAGGATCGTTCTTGCGGCCGCAGGGGAAGCCGCAGATGATGCGATTCGATTTGCACTCGGCTGGTTGGACAGCTTCACGGAACGCCTCAGTCAGGTCAGCACCGCATCCAACGCACGTCGGGGTCGACACGCCACCACGCTCTATGATCTTCTTCTCCATGACGCTTTTACGATGCGGCAAGTCGAAGTAGATGAGGTACTCGTCACGCGACATCTCGGCCAAGAGCCCGCATTCGGGGCAATGCGCTTGCACGATGCGCTTGGGGCGACAGTCGCCGCACAGCGGATTGCACGATGCCGCATAGCACATGACGACCCCACCCTTTCTTTCCTCGACAGAGCACCTATCAGACTAATCAGATTATCCCAAAGCCAAACAGTTTCGACAGGAGCCGAACGGCTACTCTTTGATCACCGCCCCATCCCTCGCAACGGAGCTCGGATCTCGTTGCAAAAGAACAACCTCTTAACGCGCTTCTGCTTCGAGAGCCTGGCGCAGACGCTCGTAGTGCAGGAACGTGCCCGACTCTGCCAAGGCCGTGATCTCGTCCCACGTGGCGAATTTGAAGTCAATCGCCTCGGAATCTTGCAGCGTCACGTCCGATGCATCAACATCGAGATGGAAGTGGTAGATATCGACGATATAGTTGTCTCCGCGCTTCAAGTCGACGTTCGTGTACGAATACACAGGCACGAGCGGCTCGGCCGACACGTCGAGGCCAGCTTCCTCGCCCACCTCGCGCACGACGGCAGTCTGCGACGTCTCGCCCGACAGCACGCCGCCGCCCGAGACTTCCCACCAGCCGGCTCCCCAGCTCTTGTCGAGCGCGCGTTGCGTGATGAGGAACTCGCCGCGTGCGTTTTCGACAAGCGCCAACACATAAAGCATGTACTCGCCCTCGTGAAGGAACAGACCTTCGCGCGGACGCGCCTCACCTGTCCGGTTTCGCTCGGCATCGTAGATATCAACCAGTTCTTCCATCACCGCTCCTGTTCTCATCTGAATGTCGCACGATATTGTAAACCGCAACAAGCGCAAACGGCCAGTTGCGGTTTACATTGGTTGGCTCTTTTCAGGTGAGCGTAAATCTGGGGGTGAGCTCACTCGCCTTCCATCCTGAAAACGGTCTTCAAACCTGTTTTCTTGTCGCACGCTGCTGCGAATGCAGCATCAGCCTGATCGAGCGTGAACTCACCAGTGATCAACTGGGACATGTCGATTGCCTTGTCGCGCAACACCTCGATGACCTCACGCGCATCAGCAGGCGTGTACGACCGTGAGCCCATGACGGTGTATTCCTTGCTCATGAACTCGCTCGGTGTGATCTCGAGCGGGCGACCATCCAAAGTTACTGTCGCGAAAACCGAACCAGGACGACCCTGCTCCATGTACTCCTTGATCAGAATTCCCAAACCGACGTAATCGAGATACTTGTCAACGTTTGCGCGCTCGTACGAGTTGATGTTGACAATGCCGAATTTCTCGCCAGCGTAGTCGATAAGGCTTGCTTCTGAGTTATCGAACACGTCGACACCCCAGCTCTTCGCGAACTCGATGCGCTCGGGCATCTGCTCGCCCACGACGATATTCTTCACGCCCTGATGCGTCATGGACGCCCAAGCCATCAGGCCGATGGGCCCCGCACCCCATATCACAACGTTGTCTCCAACCTGCACACCAGCACGATTCTTGCAATGCGTGCCAACACTGCACGGCTCGATGAGCGCTGCGGTGCGCAGCGGTAGGTCATCGGGAATAAGCTGCACGGTCTCACCAGCCACTGCTTTCACTGTGCCTGCATATTCGGCAAACCCGCCAGCCATGCACGAAAACCGTGAACCCATTGGCGACACGAAGTTGGGATCGACCCAAACGCGGTCGCCTTCCTTGAAGTCAGCGACATTTTCGCCAGTTTCCACAACATAGCCCACAAACTCGTGACCGAACTTCGATCCATCTGCGATACCACCGTACAAGCCACCCTTCGTGTAGCCATGCACATCGGAGCCACAAATGCCTGCATAGGCAACCTTAATCAACAATCCATCTGGCCCAAAGTCCGGTATGGGTATATCGGTTAGTTCAACTTCGCCCTTCGTTTTGAAAATGAGCTGCTTCATAGTGCCTTCCATAATTCCCCCTCGAAAATATGGCTTTAATTCAAAGAGCTTGCGCTCAAGACACTGACCAGCAACGTTCCAGGCCAGTTAGAATAAAACTGTGTTCGAATGAGTCGGCGCCCGACACCTGATCCATTGCGAAATCAATTGGTGCCGGGGCTACGACTTATGCTTTCATGGCGGCGATGACGGTTTGCAAGTCCATCCAGGGACTCTCGCCGTCCCAAATCTCGCGCGCCTTTTTCGTCATGTCGATGACGGGGTTGTACTCGTGGATCTCAAGGTGGTGTCCGATATTCTCACCACACATGGTGTCGACGTAGGCGATGGGCTTGCCGCTGCTTGTCATGAATTGCCCGACCTCGTAGCCATGCTCCTTGAGTTTCGCAACAGCTTCATCGAAGTTGTCGACGATTATGTTGACATGGTTGAATCCGTAGCCATTCTCATCGAACAACATGGCCTCGTCGTTCGTCTTCTGGACGAACTCGACCTGCATCTGGCCCCACATGCCGAGCGCAATGACGATCTCCGGATCGGCTTCCTCGCCGCGCACTGTGCATGTCTCGTAATGCAAGGGACCCATTTTCAGAAACGGGCCTGCACCGAAGAGCTCATAGAACTCCTGAACGGCCGCATCGATGTCTTTAACCGTGTAAGACAACTGGTCGGGACCATACTTGTTGAAAATAGTCTCGTACATGACTATTCCTTTCCTTTCGAATGCCGCCTCCAGCATCCATCCTTTTATCGTTCGTTAGCAGAGCTGACCGCCATCCATGATGAGATGCTGCCCGGTCATAAAGCTCGATGCATCTGATGCTAGGAACAAAATGCCATAGGCAATGTCCTCGGGCTCTCCGAAGCGGCCAAGTGGAATCTTCGCCTGAAATTGCTCGACAAGCTGCGGATAGGCCATCATGCCGTGCGTCATGTCAGTGTCGATGAGACCGGGATAGATGGTGTTCACGCGCACCCGATGCGGCGCCAAAGCACTTGCAAGATTATGGGTGAGCGAACGGATTGCACCCTTCGTAGCGGTATAAGCAGCAGAGCCATCTGCAGTCCACGCCGCAAGTGAGGCGACGGGGATGATTGCTCCTACGCCGTTCTTTGCGCACTCTTCCCAACCGTACTTCATCATCCAGAACACGCCATCCAAATTGATTCCTTGAACATTGCGCCAGTTGTCGGAATCAAACACCATGTTCATGTCGCCCCGAGAAGGCAAACCCGAAATACCAGCGGAAAGAACCATTATGTCCAAACGCCCGAATTTCGAGATGCACGCCTCGACAGCAGCCTTGCACTGTTCCTCGGAAGAAACATCGCAAGCGATGTAAGCTGCTTCACCGCCGGCTTCTTCAATTTCAGCCGCCACTTCGGCAAGCTTGTCCTCGCGACGCGCTGTGAGAAACACCTTCGCGCCGTTTGCAGCGAGCACTTTCGCCGAAACGCTGCCGATTCCGTACGAGCTTGCTCCTGTCACGAGAGCAACACGTCCGGACAAGTCAAAAATATCCTTACGCAACATAGTCGCATCCTTCCGTAGTTATCTCAGTGCTATCAGGAAAAACCCACCGCGTCTTCCACGCGGTGAACGCTACGCACTTGGCGGTTTGGGAACGCTTGGCGGAACCGGAGCGCTCGGCGCTGCCGGCGCAGAAGGCATTGGGGGCATTGACGGCATGGGCGGCATCGTTGCGAACGCGTCGAGCTTGGCCTGGTCGGCGTCGAAGTCGACTTTCATCTGTTCGAGCGGCTCACCGCATTGAGCGCACTCGGTTGCAATGGGCTTGTTGTTCGCCCCGCACTTGGGGCATTTCTTCATCTGCATCTCAGTTGGTCTGAAGCACATTTCCCTCTCCTCTTTCGCTAATTGCCGCCATCCGCGACATCGACGAGCGTGATCTCGAACAGCAGGTCCTCGCCAGCGAGCTCATGGTTGCGGTCGAAGTAAAGCCATCCCTCCTCGGCTTTGATGAACCGCGCGCGGATCGACTCGGCAGGCGTCTCGATGACGATGAACTTCCCGATTTCCAGATTCTGGGAGTTCGGGAACATCGTCGCCGGCACACGCTCGATGAGCGACTCATCGTATTGGCCATATGCCTTCTCGCAGGGAATGCGCACGTTGACCGTGTTTCCCACCGCCATCGATCGCACGGCGTCCTCGAATGCGGCGAGCATGGTCCCGTCGCCCATCTTGAACTCGAACGGTTCACCGACCATGTACGAATTGCTGAACTCGGCGCCATTGTCGAGCTTGCCTATGAAATCGACCTTGACCTTTTGTCCATCTCGAATCATTGCTTTTCCGTTCCCCATGCAGGCACGCAACCGGGCGGGTCCCAGTTGCGCGCCTTGCCGGTAACAAGGTTGAGCCACGTATCGTCAACCTTCACGAACAGCGGACGGAGGACCATGTGCCCCCCATGTCGGGACGTGCCCACGTAGGCTACGCTTCCCTCTCCGCCAACGGCCATCCAAACGTTGCCGTCAATCTCGATGTAGCGGTTGCCGTCGACCCCGTGAAGCACGAGCGGAGCATCGTCCATGCCACATACGGGAACTTCGCAAATGCCCATCTGCTCGCAATACGAGCGAGCAGCTTCGACGTTGTCGACGGCTTCCGTCATCATGCAACTTCGCTTACGCCAACGCGATGTCGGGCAGGCCCTGATCCTTCTCGAGAGTCGAGACCTCGAGCTCCTTGACCTTGCCGTCCTTCTCGATGGTGACCTTGTACTCGCCAGCAGGGATCTCCTTGAGCCAGAAGTCGCCCCACATGTCGGTCTCGGTCTCGAACGTAGCATCGGCGCTCACAGCAGTCACCTTTGCGCCTTCGACGATCTCCATCTCGGCGGGATCAAAAACAGTCGCCGCGATGAACGTCTGCGGAAGTTCCTTGTAGTAGACGTTGGACTGCGGGTCGAGCTGCTCGGCACCAGCGAGGTCGAACTCGGACTCGTCGCCGAACTGGATTGCTTCAACCGCACAGCTGTCAACGCAACGCGGGATGCGAATCGGCGAATCCGGGTCGTCGAGCAAGTGCGCGCAGCCGGTGCAGCCTTGCGGAATCTCAAGCTCGGCATTCCAATAAACGCCCTCGAACTTGTCCGCGATGTCCTTGCGGCCTTTTGCCTTCTCGGGATCGATGACGATGAGCCCGTCCTCGCGCTCCATGAGAACTTCGGGTGCGAACTCGGCGATTGCCTTGGTCTGCGCGCCAATGACCGGGACATACGACACACGCACGTGCGAGCCAGCGCCGCGCTCCTTCTCGGTGAGGTTCATCCAAAACTGGCCAATCTCGGGCTGCTCGGCAGCGTAGGGCAGCCAGCTGTTGCCGCAGTGCTCGTCTTTGCAGGCGACCTGGCAGTTACGGCAGCCAGTGCATTTCTTCAGGTCGATGTAGAAAACCTTTGCCATGATGCTTACTCCCCTCTCTATCTATTCGACAACCCAGGAGTTGTAGTTGATGCCGATGGCGGGATCGTAATCGCGCGCGAAGGCATCCGGATAATCCTGCTTCCATTGATCCATCTCGGCCTGTTCGAGCTTTGCCGCCTCGACAAGGTAGCCGGATACGGCGAAGCCGCGGCAGTTCTTCGAGACCTGCTTCTCGGGGCTGATCAGGTTAGCAGCACCGCCGCGGTCGATGTGCGGGGCGATTGGGTCGACACGCGAGCCCTTGTTGATGACGACGGCGCCAGGGATGACGCGCTCGGAGATGCGCGCGCCGGTCAGGATGGTGCCGCGGTCGTTGAAGAGCTTGACGATGTCGCCGGCCTTGATGCCGCGCGCCTCAGCGTCGATCGGGTTCAGCCACAGAGGCTCGTACTTGTAGCCGTCGGGTCCTTCGACCTTCATGGTCTCGAACTCGCGGAACCACTTGATGTCGTCGCCCTGGACATGCACGCGCCAACGTGCAGGATTCGCAACGACGAGCAGCGGGTAGTCCTTGCAGCGCTCGCCCCACAGGGTCTCGTCATGCGTCCAGCCCTCGGACGCCGAACCGCCGACGGTCCATTTGGCCATAGGCGTGCGCTCGATGTCGTCTGGGAAGTTGGTGGCCAGAGCCTCGGACCAGAACTCGAGCTTGCCAGTCGGCGTATCAAGCGGCCAAGTCTCGGGATCGGCATAGAAGCCGTACATACCGGCAGGCAGCTGGTCTTGCGTCGGGTCCTGCTTGGGGAAGTAATAGCCCTTCTCGTTGAGTTCCTCGAAGGTGATCTCCTCGCCCAGGCGCGAGTTCTGGAACTCGAACTGGCGCCATTCGGCATAGGTCATGCCCATGTCGAGCTGATCGCGAATGCCGAAGCGCTCTCCCAGCTCGCAAGCGATCTCGAAGTCGGACTTCGATTCGCCGATGCGGTCGATCGCATTCGGGGTGATGGCCGACGAACGCAGCGACACGCACATCGAGCCGCCCATCATGTCGTCGTCCTCGACGCATGTGGTGACGGGAAGGACCAAGTCGGCGAACAGCGAGTCGTTCTCCATCCACTGATGGTTGGTGACGAAGAACTCCACCTCATTGGTGCGGATGGCATCCTGGTAGCGGAAGCCGCCGTCCCAGCAGTTCATGTTGCAGGGTTTCTCGGACCACAGCATGTGGATCTTGTTGAACTCGGGCATGTTGGCCAGCTTGTAGTCGATGGCCGCCTGCAGTTCCTCGACCGAACGGCCAGTCGCGCGAGCGAGCTCGGGAGATGCCGTGCCCAGAGCCGCCTTGTAGGACTCGGGCGTGGTCGGATACGTGTTCTTCTGGAACTGCTCGGATGTCTCGACGTAGACGATTGCCGGCGAGCCGTACCACTCGGTATGACCCTCGAGCAGCGCCTCGGCGATGAGCGTGCGCGGAATCTTCTGCTCGGACGGATAGAACATGCGGCACTGGTTGGCCATGGAGAACGGCGCCGAAGTCGAGCGGGCGATGGTCTCCTTGCCGATGAGCGACGCGTTCATGAACGCCTGTTGCACGCCGGGTTTGCCGAAGCCCTGCAGGCCGAGCAGGTACGCGCCGGTGCGGCCGGGCTCGAAGCTGTACGGGCCCTTGATGGCGCCGGAGCTGAAGTGCACCATGGCCGTGATGTACTTGGCGCGGTTGCGCGCGTAGGCCTTGATGGTGTACTCGGGGATGCCCGTTCGCTCGGCCGCCCAAGCCGGGGTCTTGGGGATGCCTTCTTCGTCTTCGCCGAGGACGTAGGCCTTGACCTTGTCGAGACCGACGGTATGGGTCTCGCAGTATGCCTCGTCGTAGAGACCCTCGGTGAACCACACGTACATGACGGCGAAGTCAAGAGCCGCATCGGTGTTCGGAAGGATCGGAATCCACTTCATCTCGTCATGGCAGACCGCCGTGTAGTTGCAGAACGGGTCGACGACGACGAACTTCTTGCCGCATTCCTTCCAGAAGTTGATCAGGCGCGACCACATCTGGGATGCGTAGTTCTGGGTGAGCTCCCAGTCGCCTGCAGCGAAGGCGATCATCTCGGAGTGCTCGGAGATGTCGCGCAGCACGTGCCAGGGGTTGTAACCGGTCTGCGGAGGAGCCGGCATGCCGAGGCCCTTGTTGCAACCGGAGCCCCAGAAGTGCTTGGCACCCCAGTACCAACCCTCGACCGAGTCGGGCGTGCGCACCTCGCGCGTGTAGCCGCCGAGCTTCGACATGAAGGTGGAGTGCATGCCGCCGCCGGAGTGCAGGTTCTTGGACTCGCGGTGACCGTCCTCGCCAATCGTCAGGACGGAGTACGGGCCGTACTTCTCCATGATGCGCTTGATCTCGGACTCCATGATGTCAAACGCCTCGTCCCAGCTGATGCGCTTGAACTTGGAGATGCCGCGATTGGCCGCGTTGATCTTGTCCGGATCGCCGCCCGGCTCCCAGTCAACGCGCTTGAGCGGGTACTTGACGCGGTTCTTCGAATAGATGCGGTTCTTGTACGCCAGAGCGAAGTAGTTCGGCTGCGACTTAAGACCTGGGCGGAACTCCTTGTCACCCACCTTGATGGTCCACATCGAAGGCTCGAGCTCCTCCTCGGTGTACTTCTCCAGATAGTGGATCGGACGGATGCGGACGATCTTGCCGTCCTTGGTGTCTACGTACGTAAGATCGCCGCCCGTGCCGCCGCAAGCGATGCTTTGTACCGTAGTTTTCAACTCACTCATCTGCCAATCTCCTTTCGTTCCCTCTCCTGTTTCCTACTCGTCTTAATCGAATAACGCGCGCAGCACAGCGCAGTACTCGACTTTGATTTCGAGTATATGGAGGGCAGATTGGTCAGGTAATCCTCTTGCGGCCCCTGTTGGAGGAGTCGATTGACCCTTTTTGGAAGGCGGTTTTACTTATCCAGGCCAGCCTTGACGGCGTACACGGCGGCTTGCACCCGATTTTCGAGACAAAGGCGCAGCATGAGGTTGCTGAGCTGCTTTTTCACCGTTCCAACGCTCAAATACAACTCGGCACCGATTTCCTCATTGGACTTGCCTTGGGCAACGAGCCTGAGGATGTCCTTCTCGCGGTCGGTGAGGTGATCCGACGACGGCACGTCTGCTCCGTTCTGACCGTTACGACCAGCTGTCTCGCGCAGGCGGGCAAACTCATCGACCACTGGCGCAGTCACCGATTCGGACAGTGCCATCTCACCGGCGATGATGCTGTGCAACCGGTCGCGCAGCTTGCGGGCGGGCGTGTCCTTGAGCAAATAGCCACGAGCGCCATTACCGAGAGCGTCGAAAACGATGTCCTTGTCCGACTCCACGGTCAGCATCACGATGGCAACTTCAGGAAACTCATCGTGTATCAAACGCGCCGCCTCAACGCCGTCCATCTGCGGCATGCGCACGTCCATGAGAACGAGGTCGGGATACAGCTCGCGCGCAAGCTCAACCGCTTCGGCGCCATCAGATGCTTCGGCCACAACATCGAACTCGGGCCAGCGGTCGATCAGCCCACGCATGGCTTCGCGGTAAAGCACCTGGTCATCTACGAGGAGAATGCGTGTTGTGACTTCGTCCATAGCGGCTCCCGTCATCCTGCTACCGGCATCTCGACGAACACCGTCGTACCCTGCGAACCCGACACCACCGAAACCTTTCCGCCGGCAGACGCAGCACGTTCGTGCATGATTCTGATTCCGAGCCGTTCGGGCGCAACGTTCGCAACATCGAAACCTACACCGTTGTCGCTAATCGAAATCAACGCGCGATTGTTCTTGCGACCGATGCACACGTTCACCATCGTCGCACGCGAATGGCGCAGGATGTTCTGCAGGCATTCGTTGAAGATTCGCACCAGCTGGAGACGTGCGTACTCCGACACGACAACGCTTTCGTCGCCCCGCATAGTGAGCTCCACCTCGATGCCCCATTGGTTCTCGAACCGGTCGAGCAGCTCGACCATGTCCGCTCCCACGTCACCGGCACCTTCGATTGGAGTACGCAGCGAGAGCATTTCCTCTCTCAGCACTTTCGTGACTTGACGTGCCTGCACGCCGATGGCATCGATCTCACTTCTCAATGCATCCAAGTCGCCATCGTCGAGGCACGATGATGCGATGTCAGCACGTATCGCCAAAGCGCTAACCATCTGGGATATATTGTCGTGAATCTCGCTGCTCAGATGCTTGCGCTCCTCGAGCATCTGCAACTCGAGGTCTTTCTTCGACATCTGCACACGCTGGACGAACGTCCCAAGAATTCGCCCGATTTCAAGCAGGAAGTCGAGATCTTTGTCAGAAAACGGCAGTGCAGATGTGAACACAACTGTCAGCATGCCCAGAACGCCCGACGAAGATGACAAGGGAATGCTCACTGCGCTACGAAAACCGAGATCGAATGCGATATCGGGAATTTCGTCGTCTTCGTGGGGATGCTCGTAATCCATGATGATGAGCTCGCCACGGTTCAGGAGGTTTGCCATGCGCCCGACGTTGGGCGTCACCGTGACCTGAGCTTCGATTGACTCGATCATTTCGTCATGAAAGGCGTACTTGACGAACCGCTTGCCATCGATATCGATGAGATGAAGATGCGCCGAGTCGCACTCGAAATACTCCGAGCTCACATCAACTATGCGCTGGTAGATCGTTTCGGAATCGGCAGCCCATTCCATGGCGCCGCAAAACGCTGCCAGAGTCTCAAACCGACCATGTTTCATGCTGCGCACATCCCCCTCGACAACGCTCACATGACCACTCTACCAATCCACAACTCCATAGAACACGAACCTTAACTCTTTTGAATACCAATCGGATAAAAATGGGGGCTATTTGGCCACTTTTTCATTGCCGCTACATGCGACGAAATACTTTGTCTCTCATCAACTGTGCCTTCAACTTGTCGCACCCACACGCGCATCCGGAAGGGTGAAGCTCACGTTGTATGGCTGATTCGCGAACAATCGAAACTAAATCGATGTCGAACGTGACGGCGCTACCCGCAAGCTCGTGATTGAAGTCGAGCACAACCTGGTCAGCATCGGCTGACACCACCTTAGCCCGAAGCATGCCCATCTTCGTCTTAAGCTCGATATAACCACCCCGTGGAAGATGTTCGCTATCGGCAATCAAATGCGCAGGAACGCTTTGCACAAGGCCGGCGTCGTAGATACCGTAAGCTTGGTCGGGAGTCAGCCTGATCGAACGATGCTCGCCTGGGAACATGTCGCACAATGCCGCTTCAATTCGAGGAAGCAGCATGCCCGAACCGAGTTTGACACTCAGAGGCTCACCAGCAAGTCTGCTGTTCTGGAAAACGGCTCCATCGTCGAGCGTTCCAACGCAATGCACGAGCACGGTCTCGCCGATTTCTGCCATAATCCCACCTCCAGCCTGCATCCGACCTTGATGCTCCGATTATCGAAATCAGCATACCCCCGAAAATGGGACAAGGAATGTAGAGCATGCCATTCAAGCCGCGCGGCCACCCGTTTTACGCCATTTGGCTACAGTATGAAGAGCTGTAAACGGCTGCAGCTTCGATGCGAAATGGCCCAATGTGAAAAGAACTCGCAGCTTGTCTGCGTTCTGCCCAAATAAGACTATATTTATTTCATTTGAATAAGTCATATTTTGCTGGATAGCGGTAGCATATTGCCAACGTAAAAAACCAACAGAAAGGAACGGCACCATGGAAATCAAGAATGTGACCGTGGCAGGCGGCGGTGTCCTGGGAAGCCAGATTGCCCTTCAGAGCGCATACTGCGGATTCAACGTCAAGATCTGGCTTCGCAGCGAGGGCTCGATCGGGCGCTGCGCTCCGAAGCTCGACCGCTTCGCAGGCATCTACGAGGCAACCCTGCAGGCGACCAAGGCCAACCCCGCAGCTCGTGCCCGCGGCCTGTCCGACGAGGGTGCCACGGCCGAAGAGCTCGACGCGCTGTGCGCGAAGGTGGCTCCTGCCCGCGAGAGCATCGTGCTGACGACTGATTGGGACGAGGCCTTTGGCGACGCTGACCTTGTCATCGAAGCCGTCGCCGAAGATCCCGCGCAGAAGATCGAGTTCTACACCGAGTTGCAGAAGCACTTGCCTGAGGACGCCATCGTGGTCACGAACTCCTCGACGCTGCTGCCGAGCCAATTCGCCGAGTACACCGGACGTCCCGAGAAGTACCTGGCGCTGCATTTCGCGAACAACATCTGGATGGGCAACACCGCAGAGGTCATGGGGCATGCAGGCACCGACCAGCAGTACTACGACGCCATCGTCAAATTCGCCGAGGACATCCGCATGGTGCCGCTGTGCCTGAAGAAGGAGCAGCCAGGCTACATCCTGAACTCGATGCTCGTGCCGTTCCTCTCGGCCGCTGAGGCGCTCTATGCCAACGATGTCGCTGATCCCGAGACCATCGATAAGACTTGGACGCTCGCAACCGGCGCGCCGAACGGCCCCTTCCGCATCCTCGACGTCGTGGGCCTCGTCACCGCCTACAACATCGTGAGCATGAACCCGCTGGCATCCGACCCCGAGTCGACGCCCGGCAAGATCTGCGCCAAGCTCAAGGAAAAGATCGACGCAGGCAAGACCGGCATCAACGCAGGCGAAGGTTTCTACAAGTACAACTAACCGATCGGCAAAAACGGCGCTGGCCTACAGCGTGTCGAACCAGGGGCGCACGATGGTGCGCCCCTTCCTTTTGCGGCGCATGATTCGAGTTGTTGGTACAATGATGTCGCAGGAACACGATGGCACGGGAAACATCCACAGACAGCAAACTTGGCCTCATATTGGCCACTTACTTGGTAGGCCTGCTCATTGGCGGGCTCTATGTCGGTATGGTCTCCCCCGCGCGCACGGTCGTGCAAGCCGACTTCGGCATCGACGACACCGTGGGCATCTGGATGATCAACATCTACACGTTGTTCTATGCCGCACTCATCCCTATCATCGGCAAGATCGCCGATCGGCGCGGACGGAAGCGCGTGTTTACAATCTGCGTGGGCATCTTCTGCGTCGGAGCAGTGATTTGCGGATTGTCGAAATCAATCGGAGGCTTCGGCCTTCTGCTCGTCGGGCGCGTATTGCAGGCTGCAGGCGCAGGCGGCATGTTACCCGTGGCCAATGCCGAGATCGGCGCATCGTTCCCTGAAGAAAAACGCGGCATGGCGCTCGGAATGGCTGCAGCGGTCGCCGGTGTATCGAACGTGCTCGGCGCGGTTGCGGGCAGCGCGGTCGTGGGCGCATTCGGCATCGAGAACTGGCCCACGTTGTTCTACCTGTGCGTACCATTCTGCATCGCAATCATCGTGGTCACTGCAACGTTGCTGCCCGACAGCGAGGTGGACGAATCGCACGGGCGGATGGATATCGCAGGCTCGATTCTGTTCGCGCTGTTCGTGCTCCTCTTGCTCCTGGGCTTGAAGAACATCGACTTCGCCTCATTCAGCGCATCAGCCACACAACCATCCGTGCTCGCGCCGCTTCTGGCCGCGATTGCAGCTGTCGTGGCATTCCGCACCGTCGAGCAACGGGCAGAAGACCCCGTGTTCCACCTCGAGTACTTCCACCATCGCCCAATTGTCATCACGATGATCGTGTCGTTCTTCATCGGATGCTTCGTCATCTCGCTCGTGCTGATTCCCGAGCTCGCGGAATACGCCATGGGTGACCCCCTCGGGTCGGGCGGGTACTACGTGCTCGCCATCGGCCTGACATCGTTCGTGACCACGCCCATCGGCGGGAAGCTCATCGACAAACTCGGCCCGAAGCCGGTGCTGATGTGCGGCTTGGCCATATCGATAGGCGGGCTCCTGTTCCTGGCGTTCGCCGTCATGTCCAATCCGAGTCCAGCGGGTTTCATTGCGGGGCTGGCCATCGTCGGCGCCGGCATGGGCCTTGCGATGGGTG
>JAZLCO010000003.1:0-6905 GCA_045614225.1 Eggerthellaceae bacterium
CGCCGCAGAGTGCTCACGTTCGTCATTGCTGCGTTGGTGATTATCGGTCTTGCTGTCGGTGCGGGTTATATAGCATTCAGAGGCACGGTCGTATCAAAGATGTCGCTTGGCGATTCGGATGCGAAAACGGCGCTTGTCGCCTCGAAGGAAGGCGAAGTTTCCTACACACTCATTTCTGTGGAATTGGGCGCTGTCGCAAAGCCGCTCGCGCGTTCGGGTCCTGATGTGTTGCTGCTTGTTCGTCTCGATGAAGAAGCTGGGACAATGGCCATCATCAATGTTCCCGCAGATTTGCGAATAACGCTGAGCGATAGCGAATACCACCATCTTTGCGAAGCTGCCCAAAACGGCGATGCCGCCCTCATCGATGCGGTGTCCAGGTACACGGGTGTTAACGTGTCCCATTTCGTCAAGCTGTCGAAGAGCGGATTCGTTGATCTCGTCGAAGCTCTTGATGGTGTGGATGTCGAGGTCGATCAAGTGGTTGATGATCCACATGCTGGCGATGTGTACATCCCCGCTGGTGCGCAGACGCTTTCAGGAGATGCTGCGCTCACCTATTTGAGGGCTACAAACTTGAAGCTCGGCGTCCTCGACCAGATGAATCACCAGAACGATTTCGCGGCAAGTTTGCTTGCTGAAGTGTTTGCCGATGATGGTCAAGTAGGCTTTTCTGCTCGCCTCGATTCGATTGACGAGTATTTCCAAACCGATTACTCGTATGACGATATCGTCAAACTCCAGAGCTGGCTGAAAGACATCCCTGTAGATGCCATGACGCTTGTCACAGTTCCCGGTTATACGACGGCTGTGACTGGCGTTGTTGAAAACGAGCAATCCTATTACATCGCATCTGCGAATGATATAACAGCAATCATCAACACACTCGACGAAGGCGGAGATCCGAACGCAGCGGAACACGAAGTTGCTTCGATCGACAAGAAATCGTTCACGGTTGAAATCCAGAACGGTGCAGATGTGGCAGGTGCTGCAGCTGCAACTGCCGAGGTTTTGAAGGCAGCGGGCTTTAATGTCGGAGAGGTTGGAAACGCTGAACAGCAGGTTTACAGCGAGACCCTGGTGGTATACAAGGACAACGGAATCCAACAAGCACAAGCGGTCATCGACGCAATCGGCATCGGACGTGCTGTCTATGCGAGCTATTACTACGAGTTTGAAGCTGATGTTTTGGTGATAATTGGTTCCGACTATATGCCCACGTCATAGATGGGAAGTTGGTACAGCGTCATTCGTGGTAGAATCACCATGTTAAAAGACGCGACGAAGGAGTAACAATGCTTGACAAGAATGATGTATTGGCAGTTCTCGACCTTATCCGCCCGAGCCTCATGGCTGATGGCGGCGATGTGAAGCTGATCGACGTGACCGAGCAAGGCGAGGTTATCGTCGAGCTGACCGGCGCTTGCAAAGGCTGCCCGCTGTCCCAGATGACGCTTGCAAACGGCATCGAGCGCATCCTCAAAGAGCGCGTTCCTGGCGTCATGAGGGTTGTGCCTGCAGAGGAAATGCAGTAAAGACTGCGCGACGCGTTTCGCATTTGATGCGACTCGCATATCGACATGCTTAACGACATCTATCAAAACCTGGACCCGGTGGCATTTTCCATCGGGCCTTTTTCTGTTCGATGGTATGGCCTTGCGTACATGGTTGGCTTTCTCTGCGCTGCGCTGCTCATGTGGTGCATTGCAAAGCGATGGAAGCTCCGCTTCGATGCCGACGCGCTATTGACAATCATTTGCTGCATCATCGTTGGCGTCATAGTTGGCGCCCGTCTCGGATACTGCCTGTTCTACGGCAATGGATACTATCTCGAGCATCCTCTTGAGATATTCGCTCTCAATCAAGGCGGCATGAGTTTCCATGGCGGTCTAATCGGTGCGTTGTTATCTGGGATTGTGGCCGCGAAACTAACCAGGATTCCGTATCTCACCTTGGCAGACATGGGTGCAATCGTTGCCCCGATCGGCTTGTTCCTTGGACGCTGCGCCAATTTCGTCAACGGCGAGTTATGGGGTGCTCCAACTGATTTGCCATGGGGTGTTGTCTTCGGCGGCTCGGCCGGAATGATGCCGCGCCATCCATCCCAATTGTACGAAGCGCTTCTCGAGGGCGTGCTACTATTTGTGATTCTCTTTGCGATGTCACGAAAGAAGCCGCCTCGGCCGCGTGGCACGTTTATCGGCGTGTTCCTTATCGTCTACGGCATCTGCCGTTTCCTCATAGAGTTCGTGAGACAGCCTGACGCGCAACTTGGTTACTTGTTCGGTGGATGGGTGACTATGGGACAAGTGTTGTCTGTTCCTTTGATCCTCATTGGAATCGGGGTTCTCATCTATGCAGCAACAAAGAAGTTGCCGCAAAAAGGGCTTCCCGAGTAGCCCAACTGAAAAGTCAGCGACTCAAGAAGGAAAATGAATGAAAGAGAACGGCCTTTATCTCGGTATCGATTACGGCGGCAATTCCGTAAAGGCTGGATTGTTCGACTCAATCGGAATCATGCAGGGAAAGACGAGTTGGCCGACGGTCGATTTATCGAGCCCTGACGAATGCCAAAGGTTTGCAGAAGGCGTAGCTGAATTCGTACGTAGTCTGGATTTGCATGTATCAGATGTCTTAGGTGTAGGTCTTGCCATGCCGGGTATGATTGCAAAAGACAGCTATTTCTGTCCGAACGTCTCAGTCAATGTTGAAGTGTTGGCTGAATGCCTCTCCAAATCGTTCTCCTCAACACCCGTTTCAATCATCAACGATGCCAACGCTGCGGCGTTCGGAGAGATGTGGAAAGGCGCTGGTAGCGAGGCAAAAACAGCTTTACTTGCCACATTAGGTTCGGGGCTTGGGTCAGGCATCATAATTGATGGCAATGTCGTGACAGGCGCTCATGGCGCTGCTGGCGAACTCGGGCATGTAACTGTAGAACCAGGCGGTCGTCTATGCACGTGCGGTCGGAAGGGCTGCGCTGAGCGCTATGCATCGGCGCGCGGCCTCGTTCAGACTTTTACTGAAGCAACAAATGATGACGGTCTTGATTCATCATTGTTTAGCGAATTTGAACCAACAAGCGCCACTGATGCGCTTCCTGTGTTCAAGGCATACGAGGTTGGTGACCCGCGTGCTGCTAGAGCAATCGAAGTGATGGTCGACAAGCTTGCATTCGCTTTGGCGCAGGTAGCTTGCATCGTCGATCCTGAAGTCATCATATTGGGCGGTGGCGTTTCCGGAGGATCACCGTATTTCATCGAAGACCTGCGTTCCGCGTTCAGCGCGTATTGTCTTCCTGCGTGCAGCTCCACTGAGATTCGGGTTGCTGTACTCGGGAACGATGCCGGCATGTACGGTGCAGCTCGTTATGCTATGAATAGCGCAAAGAAAGAGTGCTAAAGGGGAGACCTTCTTAAGACCATTAAGCGATAGTAAAATCGATCCAATCTTGATTTTGCCGAAGGAGGAAACGAACATGTCAATGATTTCCCGTCGTACGTTTCTGGGCAGCGCTGCTGCCATTGGGGCAACTGCTGGAGCGATAGCCCTTGCTGGCTGCTCGGGCGGTTCTTCGTCGGGTTCTGCTAGTGCATCGTCTGCATCGGCATCTGCGTCTGCTGAAACAGCCTCGCAGAGCCAATCAGGCTCCGCATCGTCCCAGCCCGCAACTGACTCGGGCAAGTCAGTTGTCGTGTTCTTCTCTCGAGCTGGCGAAAACTACGATGTCGGCGTGATCGACGAGGGAAACACATCAATCGTTGCGCACTCCATTGCAGGCAAGGTGGTTTCGGATGTCTTCGAAATCGTGCCTGAGGAGGAATACCCGTTCGGTTACGACGATTGCTACGCTCGGGCGAAAAGCGAGCAAAACTCCAATGCTCGTCCTGCGATCAGCGATACGTTCGACAGCTTCGATGATTACGATACCGTCTACCTTGGTTATCCAATCTGGCACAGCGATTTGCCCATGATCATGCTCACCTTCATCGAGTCGAAGGATTGGACGGGCAAGAAAGTAATGCCATTCTGCACGCATGGAGATAGCGGGCTTTGCGGTACTGACCAACATATCAAGTCGCTCTGCAAGGGCGCTGACGTGAAGGAAGGTCTGGCAATCAAGGGATCTGACGCGCAAGCCTTTGGCATGGATGTCGATAAAGCGATCAATACTTGGCTTGCCAAGGTTCGTTCGTAGATTGAGATTGAACAGACATCATTTATCAGCACTATATGCTTTAAAGGGTTTTGGGTAGATAACGCATCAGCACGAAAACCGACAAAACCACACTCAAGAAAAAGGAAAGGCACCCGAAGGTGCCTTTCCTGGTTTCGGAGTAGCGCGTGGTAGCTTAGCCGCCGAATACAGCAAGCATGAAGCCAGCAGCGACAGCTGAGCCGATAACGCCGGCGACGTTCGGACCCATGGCATGCATGAGCAGGAAGTTCGACGGATTGGCTTTTGCGCCTTCCTTCTGGGAGACGCGTGCAGCCATCGGAACGGCAGAAACGCCAGCCGAGCCGATCAGCGGGTTGATCTTGCCGCCCGTGATCTTGCACATGAGCTTGCCGAGAAGCAGGCCACCCATGGTGGCGAACTCAAATGCAAGCAGGCCGAGGACGATGATGAAGATTGTCTGCGGGGTGAGGAAACGGTCGTAGAGAGCCGTGCCGCCGACGGAGACTGCGAGGAAAATCGTGACGATGTTCATGAGCGCATTCTGAGCGGTGTCGGACAGACGGTCGGTAACGCCGGATTCCTTGAACAGATTGCCGAGCATCAGGCAGCCGAGCAGCGGAGCAACCGACGGAAGCAGCAAGACGACAAACACGGTGACGACGATCGGGAAGAGAATCTTCTCTTTCTTCGAGACCGGGCGCAGCTGGTCCATCTTGATCTTGCGCTCTTCTTCAGTGGTGAGAAGACGCATGACCGGTGGTTGGATCAGCGGGATGAGCGCCATGTACGAATAGGCTGCAATCGCGATAGGTGCTAAGTACTCGGGAGCGAGCTTCGAGGTCAGCCAAATTGCCGTCGGGCCGTCAGCGCCGCCGATGATGCCGATGGAAGCGGCTACGTTGGGCTCGAACTGGAAGATCAGACCTGCCATCAGGAATGCAGCGAAGATGCCGAGCTGGGCAGCTGCACCGAGCAGCAAGCTCTTCGGATTTGCAATCAGAGGACCGAAGTCGGTCATAGCGCCAACGCCCAGGAAGATGAGCGATGGATACAAGCCTGATTTGACGCCTATATACAAGATGTCTAAGAGACCGCCTTCATGGAAGATGTCGGTGATGGTGGTCGTACCGGCAATGTAGCCGTCCCAAAGTTCGGGATGGTACATGTTCGACCCCGGCAGGTTCACGAGCAGCATGCCGAAGGCGATACCGACAAGCAGTAGCGGCTCGAACTTCTTGACGAGGCCAAGATAGAGCAGGAACAAGGCGACGACGATCATGATGAGTTGTCGCCAGTCGGATACGATTAGGAAGAAACCTGAGGTTTCCCACAATCGCATGAGGATATCAAGTGCGTTTTCCATAAGCGGCCCTTAGATGACAATGAGGGTGTCGCCGGTAGAGACCATCTGGCCTTGGGAGACAACGATCTGCTTTACGGTGCCGTCGCACGGTGCGGCGACTTCGTTTTCCATCTTCATGGCCTCGATGAGCAACAGCACATCGCCTTCCTTTACTGCAGCGCCCTGGCTGACCTTGATGGACAGGACGTTGCCCGGCAGCGGGGCAGTGACCGGCGTGCCGTCGGCGGTTGCAGCAGCAGGAGCAGCGGCGGCGGCCGGAGCAGCAGCCGGTGCGGCAGCAGCAGGAGCTGCGGCAGGTGCAGGAGCGGCTGGGGCCTTGACTTCGTACTCGTCGAGGATCATGGCTTCGCCCTGCTCGACCTCGACTTCGTACGTCTTATCCTTGAGCGTAACTACATATTTCATATCAGTTCGCCCCTCCTAGTCTTCCTTGGGCGTGATTTCGCGGATCGAGATGAAGCGCAGCTCGTTGAGCGGCTTTTGAAGCTCGTCGGCAACGATGGCCATAACCATGGCTGCATCACGCGGGTCGGTGTTGTACAACTTGAAATCGCCGGCAGTGCCCGGCGCGAGGGGGACGTCCGCATTAGCTGAAGCAGCAGGTGCGGCAGCAGCGGCAGCGGCGCCCTTCGCCTTCTTGGGCTCGTCGCTGAGGTTCAACTTGCTCATGATCACGATGATTGCAATCAGCAACGCAAGCGCGAAGAACACGACGCAAATGCCAAGAAGCGAGTTGACTAGATACTCGACTACGCTCATTCTTCCACCTTCGTGATGCTGTAAGCGACCTTGCGCTCTTCGAGAGCCTTGCGCTCATCGAAGAACTTCTCGGCGACTGGCGGGAAGGCGATATAGGACAGAACGTCTTCTTCGCATGTGGCGCGGTCGCCAAGCTCGGCCTCGGCCTTCTCGAATGCATCCTTCGGCAACGTGTCAGCATAGCGACCCTCGATAGGCTTCTCGTCGCCGAGAATCTGCGCGCGAATCTCTTCGTTGATGGGAGCAGGGGTGCGGCCATATTCACCACGGCAGTATGCACGGATTTCCTGGCCGACGTTCTTGTAGCGTTCGCCTGCGAGCACGTTCTGCACTGCCTGGGTGCCGACGAGCTGCGAGGTGGGCGTGACCAGCGGCGGGTAGCCGAGGTCGGCACGGACGCGCGGCGTTTCAGCGAGGGCCTCGTCGAATTTGTCGATTTGGCCGAGCATCTCGAGCTGCGAGAGCAGGTTCGAGAGCATGCCGCCAGGAATCTGGTAATTCAGGCACTGGGTGTCGGTCGTCAACGAGATCGGGTTCAGCGTGCCATCTGCGATGTACTCAGCACGTATGGGCTTGAAGTAGTCGGCGATCTCGTAGAGAACC
>JAZLCO010000004.1:0-3752 GCA_045614225.1 Eggerthellaceae bacterium
CTTCCGACGCATCCAGGCGCGATGACCATAGCCGAGGAATCGACTGCATTCCCGCTCGTCACCTGTCCTCCGTACGATGGCGGCCTCGGCTTCACGTTCAAATGGGACATGGGCTTCATGCACGACATGCTCGAGTATTGCTCGATGGACTCGCTGTTCCGCCGCGACCACCACAACAAGTTGACGTTCGGGATGGTCTACGCGTTCTCGGAGAACTATGTGCTTGCGTTCAGCCACGACGAGGTCGTGCATGGCAAGCGCTCGATGGTTGACAAGATGTTCGGCGAGTACTTGCAGAAGTTCTCGACATTGCGCGCCCTCATGGGTTGGCAATTCGCCAGGCCCGGCAAGAAACTCACCTTCATGGGTTCCGAGTTTGCGCAGTTCATCGAGTGGGATTACAAGAAACAACTCGATTGGTTCATGCTCGATTATCCCATCCACTCAGGTATGCAGGCCTATAGCGCCGAGCTGAACAAGTTCTATCGCGATCACGCCGCTCTTTGGAAAATCGACGACGGGTGGGCCGGCTTCGGTTGGACCAACGTTGACGACCGCGACGAGAGCTCCATCGCGTTCATGCGCTACGCCAACGATGGCAGCCCTGATGTCATGTGCTGCTGCAACTTCACGCCGAATCCGGTCGTGGGGTTCAAGGTGGGCTTGCCCGCTGAAGGCACGTTGACCGAGGTGCTCAACAGCGACGATGCACGTTTCGGCGGCACGGGCGTTTCGAACGAGAAGCCCGTGAAGTCGGTTGACGAGCCGTTCGGCGATTTGCCTTGCAGCGCGCAGATCACGCTGCCACCGCTGTCGGCTGTTTACTTCGAGTACAAACGCGCGCCGGAGAAGAAGGCGAAGAAAGCAGCAAGCAAGAAGAAAGCCACATCTCAGAAGACACGTGGCACTGCTTCCAAAAAGTAGGGGGATAGTACTGGCGGGCTGCGGTTGGTCTCGTGCCTGTCGGTTGAGCGCAAGGAGGATTACATGAACGAACGGAAAGAATGCGTGGCCATGATTTTGGCCGGCGGTCAAGGGAGCCGTCTAGGCGTACTCACCCGTTGGCGCGCAAAGCCCGCGGTGCCGTACGGCGGCAAGTACCGGATCATTGACTTCCCCCTGTCAAACTGCACCAATTCGGGCATCGACGTCGTCGGCGTGTTGACGCAGTATGAGCCGTTCGTTCTGAACAGCTACATCGGCAATGGTGCTCCGTGGGATTTGAACACCAACAACGGCGGCGCTTACGTGCTGTCGCCCTACACGCATGTGGGCGACGAAGGTCGTTGGTTCGAGGGCACGGCCGATGCGATTTACCAGAACATCCGATTCATCGATCGGTTCGATCCCGACTTCATCGTGGTGCTTTCGGGCGACCACATCTACAAGATGGACTATAGCGCCATGGTCGAGTTCCACAAGGCCAACGACGCCGACGCGACAATCGCCGTCATGCCCGTGCCGATTGAGGAAGCGAGCCGTTTCGGCATCCTCGCGACTGATGAGACGAGCCGCGTCACCGACTTCGTCGAGAAGCCGGCCAACCCGCCGAGCAACCTCGCATCGATGGGCATCTACGTGTTCAGCTGGCAGAAGGTACGCGCATACCTCGTGGACGATGCCGCCTCCGAGACGAGCAGCCACGACTTTGGCAAGGATGTCATTCCCGCTATGCTTGCGGGCGATGAGCGTCTTTTCGCGTACAGCTTCGAAGGTTACTGGCGCGATGTCGGCACGATCGACAGCCTTTGGGAGGCCAACATGGATTTGCTCGACAGCGAATCTGGTCTCGATTTGGCCGACGATTCGTGGAAGATCTATTCACGCAACCCGAACTTGCCTGCAGCGCGGATTGGCGTTGGCGCCGAGCTCGACGAATGCATGGTAGCTGAGGGCTGCGGGGTCGAAGGCGCCGTCAAGCACAGCCTGTTGTTCCAGGATGTGTATGTCAAGAAGGGCGCGAAGGTGATCGACAGCGTTGTCATGGCAGGCGCATGCATCGAAGAAGGCGCCGTTGTCGAACGGGCTGTGGTGGCTGAAGACGTCGTGGTCGGAGCAGGAGCGCACATTGGTGAGCCAGGCGGCGATTTCGTGGTCTTGGGTCCCGGCGCACGCATCGGGGCTGGTGTAACAGTGGCGGCGGGCTTGTCCGTCGAGCCTGATGCAGTCATCGAGTCTGAATCCGATCTGGAAAAGCAATAGGGGGGCGCTCATCATGAAAGACACCTTTGCCATCATATATGCAGGTCACGGCAATCCTCTGCTCGGCGATCTGATTGCACATCGTGCCGTGTCGGCATTGCCCTTCGCAGGTCGTTACCGCACCATCGACGTGATGCTCTCGAACATAGCGCAGAGCGGCATTCGCGATGTGGGCGTCATCATGCAGCGCAATTTCCAATCGCTCGTCGAGCACATCGGCTCGGGCGATGCATGGGATCTCAACAGCAAGAGCGGTGGCGTGGCTTTGCTGACGCCGTTCGATCAGGGTTTGGGCACAGGTCTTTACCGCGGCTTCGGCGATGCGCTGTTCGCAAAGCGTTACTACGTCGACCGTCAGCATTCGAAGTACGCCCTGCTGCTCGCTTCCGACATGGTCTATCGCGAGGACTACACCCGCATGCTCGAGTATCACGAGAAGATGGGCGCCGACATCACGGTGCTTTATTCGCGTGAGTTGCGTCTCGGTTTGGGCGACCCCACACATCTTTCCAACCTCCACATCGACGAGAGTGGATGGGTTCGCGCTGCCGATTTCAGGCCGGTGGGCCTCGAGGGTGGTTGCTTCAACCTAGGAGCATCCATCATGGAGAAAGACCTGCTCATGCGCCTGGTCGAAAACGCATGTGCCCAAGGCAAGTACGATTTCGTCTCCGATATCATCGAGCCTGCGCTGGAAAACTACAAGGTAGCCGCGCTCGAGCACAAGGGCTATTCGAGCAGATTGACCACAGTGAAGTCGTATTACGACATGATGTGTGACATGCTCGATTTCGACGTCCGCCAAGAGCTCTTCTACGATCGCGGGCCTGTCTACACGCGCGTAATGGACGCTCCGCCCGTTCGCTACATTAAGGGTTGCGAAGTCGAGAACAGCGTATTCGGCAACGGCTGCGTGATTGAAGGTAAGGTAACCGGAAGCGTGGTGTTCCGCGGAGTTACTATCGAGAAGGGCGCCAATGTCGAAAATTGCGTTATCATGCAAGACTCGTACATCAGTGAAGGCGCATGTCTGCAAAACGTCATCATCGACAAGGATGTCGTCGTCGGTCCTGATGCGCGCTTGATCGGTACGCCTGATGCGCAGCTTGTTGTGCGCAAGGGCTCGATCATTGAGTAGTGCTTATCGCGCTTTGGCGCGACGCTCTTTGGATATGTGAGCAAAACGTGTAAAAGGGCTTGCCCTTTTACACGTTTTCACGATAGGAGGAAATAGCATGGCAACGAGAAAGACGGCTGGCACGACTGGGGCTTCCAAGTCTACGGCGAAGCCACAGGCGACCAAGGCAGCCCAAGAAGAAAAAGTTGTTGCGGCCAAGGCGAAAGTCGAGGCCGAAAAGAAGCCGAAGGCCGAGCCTGCTCCCAAGGTCAAAGAGGAGCCGAAGGCCGAGACGGTAGCCAAGAAGCCGGCGGCGAAGAAGGCCGAGGCTGAAAAGCCTGCAGCGAACAAGGCTGCCGCGAAGAAGCCGGCAGAAGAAAAGCCGGCAGCTGCAGAGGAAAAGCCGGCAGCTAAGAAGACTGCTGCTGCAGAG
>JAZLCO010000005.1:0-12799 GCA_045614225.1 Eggerthellaceae bacterium
TGCGGATCGGTGCAGAAGTCCTGCGAAACGACGGCCTCGTCGGTGTAGGCCAGAACGCCCTTCATCGGACCCTCGGCAGCGGCCTTCATGGCTGCGCAGATCTCGTCATACGTAGCAGCCTTCTCGAGGCGGCAGGTCAGGTCGACGAGCGAGACGTTCGCGGACGGCACGCGCACGGAGATGCCGGTCAGCTTGCCGTTCAGGTCGGGGATGACCTTGCCAACAGCCTTGGCGGCGCCGGTCGTGGTCGGGATGATGTTGTTGAAGACGGTGCGGCCGAGGCGATAGTTCTTGGCCGAGAATGCGTCGACGGTCGACTGCGAAGCGGTGGCAGCATGAATCGTGGTCATGAGGCCCTCGATGATGCCAAAGTTGTCGTTGAGGACCTTGGCCATCGGTGCGAGGCAGTTCGTGGTGCAGGAAGCATTGGAAACCATATCCATGTCAGCCGTGTACTTGTCCAGGTTGACGCCGCAGACGAACATCGGCGTGTCGTCCTTCGCAGGACCGGACATAACGACGACCTTGGCGCCAGCGTCCAGATGCACCTGAGCCTTTTCCCTCGTCAGGTACTTGCCGGTGCACTCGAGAACGTACTCGGCACCCAGCTCGCCCCACGGAATGAGGGAAGCGTCACGATACTTGTTGTCGGCGAGAACGGGGATTTCCTTGCCGTCGACGATCAGCACGCTGCGCTCATCGTCAGCAGCGACCTCTCCGTCGTAACCGCGATGCACGGTGTCATACTTGATGGCATATGCGAGCTGCGAAGCAGGATGGCTCGGCGCGTTGATGCCGACGACCTCGATGTCGTCAGCCTTCATGGCTGCCCTGAAAGCCAGCGAACCGATGCGGCCAAATCCATTGATACCAACCTTGATCATTGAGACATCTCCTTCAAATCGATGATGTTCCATTGCGTCGGCTCCCCCATTTGTCATGATGTGCAACCGACACAACAATTACTGCACATACAATCTACCGCATCTTTCGAATAACGGCAAAAATGAATTGTGTTTTCTGCCAACGGTCAATGCGGTCGGCAGTTTTTCGCAATTAACCTTCCCAGTCAGTGAGGCACTCGTCGAGCGCGGCCTCGATGGCAGACTGGTCCATGTTGCGGCCGATGAACACGAGCATCGTCAAACGGTCGCCGCAGCGCTCGTCCCAGCGATTCGCGATGCCAGGGTTCTCCGCGAGCACTTGCGCCTGCTCGTCTTCGGGAAGCGCGGCCACGAACGGCCCGTTGTCGATGAAGACGCGCTGCGTGCCCGCCTGCTCGAGTAAATAACAGACGTCGGGCTGCTCGCTGACCCACACCATGCCCTTTGTGCGGATGACCGAATTCGGCCAGTTAGCAGCGAAATCCGAGAACCTGTCGAGATCGAACGGCTTGCGACGCTCGTAGACGAACGACGAGAACCCGTACTCGAGCTCCTCGCCCTCTTCATGGTCGTGGTCGTGGTGGTCGCCATGGTGGTGATGGTGATGATGGCCATGATGCTCGTGATCATCCGCATCGTGCTCGTCATGGTCGCCCCGCGTGGCGCTCATCATGATGTCGAGCCACGCCGCCGACTGGTACACCTTGTCGAAATCGAAACGACCGGTGTTGAGCAGCTCCTCGAGCGGCACGATGCCGTGCTCGGCCTCGATCATGACCGCGTCCTTCTGCAGACTGCGGACGATGGCGCGCACCTCGCCGAGCTGCTCGGGCGTGATGAGGTCGACCTTGTTCATCACGATAGTCGTGCAGAACTCGATTTGCTCGACGAGCAGGCTCTCGACGTCGTCCTCCTCGAGGTTTTCATCGAGCAGACGCTCGCCACCGTCGAACTCGTCGATCATGCGCGCGCAGTCGACGACCGCCACGATGTTGTCGAGCGCGAGCGGCGCGTCGCCACCCGCTGAATCGTCGCAGAACGCGGAAATGGTGTAGGCGATCGGCATGGGCTCGCAGATTCCCGATGCCTCGATGACGATGTAGTCGAAGTCGCCCGTCTCGGCAATGCCGCCGAGCTGTTCGGCCAGGTCGTCGGACAGCGAGCAGCAGATGCACCCGTTCGTCAGAGGGATGACGCTATCGGTCTGGGAAAGGCCGCCCTCGCGGATGAGCGCCTCGTCGATGTTGACCTCGCCGATGTCGTTGACGATGACGGCCGCGCGCAGGTTGCGGTCGTTCGAGAGAATATGGTTGAGCAGCGTGGTCTTCCCCGCTCCAAGATAGCCGGTCACGAGGATGATTTTCACGGGACCACGGTTTTCAGGCATGCCAGCCTCCTTTGTATGCTTGCAACGTTCGAGAGACGCGACGAAGGATCACCTTGTCGTCACGTCGTTTTGAAAAGTATATCGCTCAGCAGCGGAATGGTCGCTCTTACGTCACGCTTGCTCGCCGAAAAACAGCTCGTACCAGCGGATGAACAGATAAATCGTCCATACGTGACGCCAAAGCAGAGCCTGATGGCGCGGGAACCAAATCGGATGGCTCACACGCGGCTTCTGCCCCAGGAACGCATCGAGCAGAGCGCCAATTTCATCGGTGTTGAAAAACTCGGCAGCCGCCTCGCTCTCGAAGGCACGGCGGATGTCTGCGTTGACCGACGGATCAGTGAGCCACGAGCGCACAGGCACGGGGAACCCGAGCTTCTTGCGGTAGGCGACCTCATGGGGCAGCACGCGCGATGCGGCCGCACGCAGGGCAATCTTGTTGCCGTCCTTGCCGGCCTTGAACCGCGACGGCATGCGCCGTGCGATGTCGAACATACGCAGATCGCAATACGGCATGCGGATGTCGAGACCCGTGCCGCGGGCGATCTTCGTCGAGTTGAACAGGATGCTTCCCTCGAAATAGCTACGTAGATCGGTGTAGAGCATCCAGCTCAGCGGGTCGTAGCGACGACCCTCGGCGCCGCGCTCCTTCATGAACGCGCGCGCCGAACGCTCTTTGTAGAAGCGCTTGAGATAGCGGCGCTGCTCCGAGTCGTTCATGATGTAGGTCGTGCCGAAATAGACCGGGTCAGGACTCATGAGCAGGCGCTTCACGTTGCCGTACACGCTGTAGCCGGCGAAGAACTCGTCAGCGCCCTCGCCCGAGAAGCACAAGGTCGACTTCTCGGCCACCTTCTTGCATGCCGCGTACAGGGAAAGCCCCGCAACGTCTGCTGAAGGCTGCTCGTAGGCAAGCAGGAACTCGTCAACGTTGCTGAAGAAGTCTTCCGGAGTGACGGTGATTCCTTCGAACTCGCGTCCGAGATACTTCGCAGTTGCGCGGGCGTCTTCCTCCTCGCTGGCCTTCTGGTCGGCATATGCCACGCAGAAACCGCACTTCGCCGTGCTCTTGGCCAGGATGTAAGACGAATCGACGCCGCCCGAGAGGAAACTGTCGGGCGTCTCGCCCTCGTCGCAAATGTCGCTCAAACTCGCTTCCATGACCGATTCGATCTCGTCGGCCCACTCGTCGAGCGTCTTCGTCTCGTCGGGCTCGAACGTGAGCTCCCAGTAGCGCCCAAGGCGAAGCCCCGCAGCGCCGAAGGTCAGATAGCCACCCGGCTCGAGCTTGCGCACACCCTCGAAGAGCGTCTCCTCGCCCGGCACGTACGTGAACCCGAGATAGAACTGCACGAGCTCGCGGTTGAGCTTGCGTTCGAACCCAGGCTGGTCGAACAGGTCCTTGATCTGCGTGCCGTAGAGCAACCGACCGTCGGCAGTCTCGTAATAGAAGAACAGCTCGGCACCCAGCGGATCGCGCGCGCAGAAGAGCTCGTCCTTGTCGGTGTCGTACAGGGCGAAAGCAAACTGGCCATTGATGTGACTTCCCATTTCCTCGCCCCAACGGCCGTACGCCGCAGCGATCAATGCCCGCTCGCGCTCGTCGCGCGCAAGCCCGGCGATTTCGACGTCCAGCTCGTTTGCAAGCTCGACATGGTTGCGAATCAACCCTGCATATGCCCTGACTTCGATCATTTGCACATCCTTCTTGTATCTGAAAGGCGGCCGGATGCCCGTGCCGCCCGTATTCATTTATTCATCACGACGCAAATTCGGCCTCTGTTGTAACCGAATGCCAGCGCCGCAAACATTCGCCAATTGGGTGTTTCCTCGGAAAATTGTACAGCACGACCGAACCACACCTTCGCGTGTTGGTCAGTTTAACAAGGATGTGATGCACCCTGACGCGAACAGGTGGTAAAGGACTTTTTTAACACGTTCTGGCAATGCAGCGTTCGAGCGCCACGCGCGTGACGCAATACTGCACAACTAGGAAAAACCCCGTTGGGAATGAGTTCAACTGCTCAACTCGCCCGCCATGCTAGGAAATGAGGGGATGGGAACAGATTTCCCACATGACAACCGCCAGAACTTGCCCACCATGCTAGGAAATGAAGGGGTAAGAACGAATTTCCCGCATGAAAACCGCCAAAAGTTGTTCTCAACCGCCCAATTCCTAGCTCAAAACTAGATTCGAGTGTTCCCAACCGCCCGTTTCCTAGCGCGTGTCAGACAGTCGCTGTTCCCAACCGGCCTATTCCTAGCGCACGTCGACAGCAGTTGTTCCCAACCGCCTGGTTCCTAGCGCATGTCAGACAGCGGCTGTTCCCAAACGCCCGTTTCCTAGCGCATGCCAGACAGCTGCTGTTCTCAACCGCCCAATTCCTAGCACACGCCAAGCAGCGGTCGTTCCCAACCCCAAGCTTCCTAACGCAAACCAAGCAGCGGTCGTTCTCAACCCTAAGCTTCCTTGCATTCAGGGCTGCGCCGCATGATCACCCAAGCCCGATCCAGCTGCTGACCAAGGGAGCGTAGCCCATGATGAAGATGATGACGCCCAGAATCGGGATGCCGTAAGTGCACCAGACGCGAAGCGCCGCGGGGAATCTGATGCCCTCGCCCGCATCGGCCTCAGCCAGGAAGTTATCCCAGCCCCAACCCCACTTACTGCAGCAGAAGATGGCGAAGATGATGCCACCGAGCGGCAGGATGTTGTTGGACACGATGAAGTCCTCGATGCTCGAGATGTCGCCGATGCCGGGGATGGCGATGCCGCTCCATACGTTCATGCCAAGTACGCACGGGATGCTCAGCACGGCGAGCAAAACGCCGTTGCGGATGACGGCTTGCTTGCGCGACCAGCCCCAGCGGTCCATGCACCACGTGACGAGCAGCTCGAACACGCCGATGACCGTCGAGAGGGCGGCGAAGCCCATGAACACGAAGAACAGCGCACCCCACACGTTGCCGAAAGGCATCTGGCCGAACACAACCGGGAGCGTCTGGAACACGAGCGACGGGCCCGCTTCGGGGTTGATGCCGTAGGCGAAACAGGCGGGGAAGATGATGAGGCCGGCCATGATCGCAACGCCGGTGTCCATGCCCACGGTTGAGAGCGCCTCGCCGGTCAGGCTGCGTTCGCGCCCGATGCGCGAACCGAAGATGGCCTGGCCACCCATGCCGACCGACAGCGAGAAGAACGCCTGACCCATGGCGGCGTACACGGCATTGCCAAACGAGCCGATCTGCGCGGCAGTTGTATCACCGGCAAAGAGATGGCCGAAATCAGGCAGCAGATAGAACGCGAGACCTTCGCCCGCACCTGGCAGCGTGACGGCACGCACGCACAGCGCGATCATGATGATGAGCAGAGCCGACATCATGAACTTCGACACACGCTCGACGCCCTTCTCAATACCCAGCGCGCACACGATGACGCCCACGGCGACCGAGACGAGCATCCACGCCATCATCTCGGACGGGTTCGACACCATCGCGCCGAACGCCACAGCGGTTGTGTCTGCAACTGCGCCGTTGAACATGCCCGACGCCATCTTGGGAATGTACGAGAGCATCCAGCCGCAGATGGTCGTGTAGAACATGAGCAGCAACATCGAGCCGACGTAGCCCCACCATCCAAACCATCTGAAGTTCTTCTTCGAGGGCAGCACGTCAAACGAGCGGGCTGTCGACCGTTGACTCGCACGGCCCACGGCGAACTCCATCACCATGACCGGCAATCCCAACACGACCAAGAAGATGAGGTACAAGACGATGAACGCCGCACCGCCGTACTGGCCCGTGATGTAGGGAAAACGCCAAACGTTTCCAAGGCCGATGGCGCAACCAGCGGCCACGAAAATGAACCCGATGCGAGACTTGAAATGCTCGCGTGTCTCTTCTGCCACGACACACTCCTCAAAACGACAGACAAACGCACAGAGTTTATCAGAGCGAGGCCGTTGCCGCTCCCCTTTTTTGCTGCGGTTGCGTAATTCAGAGCGGCGTCGGTGCTCCCCCATTTTGGTGCAGTTGCGAGAACCAGGACAACGCCGTTGCTGCTCCCCCATTTTGGTGCAGTTTCGTGATTTGGCAGTTCCGCTTTGGGGATGCATTCTCCAAAGCATGCCGCTTGCCGCCGAAATGCAATTAACCTCGAGTAACTCGCACAACTTGGTACGAAGAGGAGTAGTATGGAACACAGCATGTTAAGCGTCGAGCAAGGAGTTCGAAACCATGGCAATCAATCTTGAGCAGTACGGTATTCACGCATCGGAAATCGTCTACAACCCCTCCTACGAAATGCTGTTCGAAGAGGAGATGAAACCCGAGCTCACCGGCTATGACAAGGGTCAGCTCACCGAGCTGGACGCCGTCAACGTCATGACCGGCATCTTCACGGGCCGCTCCCCCAAGGACAAGTACATCGTCATGGACGAGAACTCCAAGGACACCGTCTGGTGGACGACCGAGGGTTACCCCAACGACAACCACGAGATGTCCGAGGAAACCTGGGCTGCCATGAAGGACGTCGCCGTCAAGCAGCTCGACGGCAAGCGCCTGTTCGTGGTCGATGCTTTCTGCGGCGCCAACGCCGACACGCGCATGGCCGTGCGCTTCATCCTCGAGGTTGCCTGGCAGGCCCACTTCATCAAGAACATGTTCATCGTCCCGACCGATGAAGAGCTCGAGAGCTTCGAGCCCGACTTCGTGTGCTACAACGCCTCGAAGGCCAAGGTCGAGAACTACAAGGACTACGGTCTGAACTCCGAGACGGTCGTCGCGTTCAACGTTTCGAGCAAGGAGCAGGTCATCATCAACACCTGGTACGGTGGCGAGATGAAGAAGGGCATGTTCTCGATGATGAACTACTACCTGCCGCTCAAGGGCATCGCCGCCATGCACTGCTCGGCGAACACCGACATGAACGGCGAGCACACCGCCATCTTCTTCGGCCTGTCCGGCACCGGCAAGACCACGCTGTCGACCGACCCGAAGCGCCTGCTCATCGGCGATGACGAGCACGGCTGGGACGACGACGGCGTGTTCAACTTCGGGGGCGGTTGCTACGCGAAGGTCATCAACCTCGACCCCGAGTCCGAGCCCGATATCTACAACGCCATCAAGCGCAACGCCCTGCTCGAGAACGTCACGTGCGACGAGAACGGCAAGCTCGACTTCGCCGACAAGAGCGTCACCGAGAACACCCGCGTGTCCTACCCGATCGACCACATCGAGAAGATCGTCAAGAACGTGCGCCCGATCTCGTCCGGCCCGGCTGCCGACAACGTCATCTTCCTGTCGGCTGACGCGTTCGGCGTTCTGCCGCCGGTCTCGATCCTCACGCCCGAGCAGACGAAGTACTACTTCCTGTCCGGCTTCACGGCGAAGCTCGCCGGCACCGAGCGCGGCATCACCGAGCCCACCCCGACGTTCTCCGCTTGCTTCGGCCAGGCGTTCCTCGAGCTGCACCCGACGAAGTACGCCGAGGAGCTCGTCAAGCGCATGGAGCAGTCTGGCGCCAAGGCCTACCTGGTCAACACCGGCTGGAACGGCACCGGTAAGCGCATCTCCATCAAGGATACGCGCGGCATCATCGACGCCATCCTCGACGGCAGCGTGCTGGAGGCCCCGACCAAGATGATCCCGGTCTTCAACTTCGAGGTTCCCACCGAGCTGCCCGGCGTCGACCCGGCCATCCTCGACCCGCGTGACACCTATGCCGACGCCGCCGAGTGGGATGCCAAGGCTGAAGACCTGGCTGGCCGCTTCATCAAGAACTTCGTGAAGTACGAGACCAACGAGGCCGGCAAGGCTCTCGTGGCTGCAGGTCCGCAGCTCTAAGCTCGCAAGCGCGATAGTTCTCAGCGCGATAGCTTACCTGGACGGCCCCGGATTTCCGGGTCCGTTTTCTTGTCCCTAGTTTCCGGGACCGATTTCTATTATGCCCAGTTTCCGGGGCCGTTTTCTTGTCCTTAGCTCCTGGGACCGATTTCTTTTATTCCCAGTTTCCAGGGCTGTTTTTGTTTCCCGACGCAATTGCGACTAGCGATTCAAGCCGCGATGCGCTATCGTGACAACAAAAATTGAAGCGTATCAATTTATGTGAAATGACACTCAGGTGATGCTATGGCCAATGTGAAAATAAGCGACGTCGCACGTGAAGCGGGCGTTTCGCTCGGAACCGTCTCGAACGCGCTCAACCACCCCGAAAAGGTCAAACCCGACAAGCTTGCGCTCATCAACGAGACGATCGAGCGGCTCGGCTACGTCCCCAACCAGGGAGCGCGACAGCTCGCCGGCGGTAAGAGCCGCACGTTCGGGCTCGTGCTTCCCCGCCTTGACCACGCATTCTCACTCCAAATCGCGAACGGCGCACAATCCGAGGCGCTTGCACACGGATACACCGTGCTCATCGCCAACGCTGGCAACGATGACATCCTCGAAGACCAATACATGAGCTATTTCCTCGGTGCCCAAGTTGACGGCGTGCTCGTCCAGCCGATGGCGGACGTGTCCTGGAAACCGGCGCATCAAGCATCGCTGATTCCAACCGTGTACCTCGACATCCACGGCACAACTCCCGGCGTCTACGTCGCCGCCGACAACGAGAAACAAGGTCACCAGATAGTCGAGCATGCAATTGAGCGCGGCGCAAAGCACATCGCCGTCGTCGGGAACGCGCAATTCGTGCAGCTCAAACTGCGTGTACGCGGCATTTGCGACGCCGCTCGAGAAGCCGGGATGAACGTCGAGCTCATCGGACAAGGAGACTGGAACAGTGCCGCAGACGGTTTCGAGGTGGGCGCCATGCTCGCAAGCCGCGATGCCAGCAAACGCCCCGACTTCGCCATTGGCTTGACCGATGTTTTGGCCACGGGCATCATCGACGGCGTGCAGTCTACGGGTCTGAACGTGCCCGACGACATGCTCGTTGCCGGCTGCGATGGAAACCCGCTGGCGTGGGGCGGCACGGTGCCCCTCACCACCATCATGAGCCCTGGGTTCGCAATCGGGCAACGCGGCGTGCAGCTCCTCATCGCCCAAATCGAGGGCAAGAAACTCAAGAAGACGCACCAAGACCTTGTCGAATCAGACATCGTCGCACGCCTGAGCACCGCTGCCTCGAAGAAACAGCGCAAGCAAGCCGACACGCCTGATTTGAACCTGGGAGATTACCTCTAGGCAATTCGGCTTGACAGCATGGACATGCGAGCTTGACAGAGCAAACGCGCAAGCGCCCGTCCACAAAGCACCACGAACAACGCCGTTCAAGGGAGAATCGGTACCGCTCGGGAAAACTGAAAAATTTCCTCGCAATTTTGAAGCGTTTCAATTACAATTCAATTACAGATTTGAAACGCTTCAAAAACAAGGAGGTTCCTTACATGCTCGTCGAGACAAAAGCACGTGCAGCGGTCTTCTCAATTGCGCTTGGCGCATACCTGCCCCAGTTCCCCGAACTGGTGCCTGAATTCGAAGCCCAATACGAGGCTTTCAAGGCGACGATTCCCAACACCGTTGAAATCATCGACGGCGGCCTCTGCACCACCAAGGAAGCCGCTGCTGCCGCAGGCGACAAGTTCCGCGCAGCTGACGTCGACATCGTGTTCTGCCAGCTTCTCACCTATGCGACCAGCTACAACATGCTGCCCGCCATCCGCGATCTCAACGTTCCCGTCGTGCTCGTCAACCTCCAGAAAGTGCGCTGCCTCGACTTCGAGACCGCCGGCACGGCCGAGTGGCTGGGCATCGGCTACGCAGGTGGCGCCGTGGGCGAGATGGTGGCCGACCTCAACCGCGCTGGCAAGCGCCATGCCGTCATCACCGGCGTCGTCGAAGGCGGCGATCCCCAGGTTGCTGCCGAAATCGAGGACTGGTGCCGCGCTGCACAGGTGCGCCGCCGTCTGCGCTACACCAACCTCGCGCAAATCGGCCGCCCCTACCCCGGCATGATGGACCTCTACATCGATGAGACCAACCTCTACCACCGCATGGGCCTTTACACCAAACAGTTCGACGGGGAGAAGATGTGGGCCATCGCCGATGACACCACCGACGAGGATGTCACCGCCGCCAAGGTTGCCGACATCCACGACACCTTCGACATCATCGGCGACTACGACGAAGCGAGCATCCACGAGATGGCGCGCTATGTCGTCGCGTTCGAGCAGTGGGTCAAGGACGAGGAGCTGGGCTTTGTGGCTAGCCACTACGACGGCTTCGCGCAGGGCAAGGCCGGCGTGCTCGACTCCATGCTCATTCCCGCGTTCTCGATGCTCATCAAGCAGGGCATTGCCTGCGCTGTGGAAGGCGACATCAAGGTCGCCATGGGCATGAGCATCATGAAAACCATCAGCGGTGCCTGCCAGCTCTCCGAGTTCTACACGTTCGATTTCAACGACGACGTGGTGCTCATCGGCCACTCCGGTTCGGGCGACGCGGACTTCTCGACCGCGCGCAAGGCCTCCATGGAGATCGTGCCCGTATTCCACGGCAAGGCGGGCGGCGGTTTCCTCACCCGCTTCTACCCCAAGGCCGGCCCCGTCACCTATCTCGGCATCACGCAGGATGCCGACGGGAACTTCAAGTTCGTCGTGAGCGAGGGCGTCATCGAAGACGGTCCCACGCTGGGCAACGGCGACACCACCTTCCGCACGCGCTTCTCGATTGGTGCGCGCGAGTGGAACAACCGCTGGTGCGAATGCGGCCCGACGCACCACTTCGCCGCCGCACAGGGCAGCTGGACCGACACCATCCTTAAGGTCGCGAAGATTCTGGATGTGCCGGTCGAGGTGGTCTGCCGTTAAGGACGTGTTCGAGCAATAACCAAAATGCGACCCATTTGGTTATTCGAAAGGAAGCGACATGACAGAAATGCGTTACTACCTAGCCATCGATATCGGAGCGTCGAGCGGACGCCACGTCCTCGGCCATGTGGAAGACGGCAAGATCGTCCTCGAGGAGATGCACCGCTTCGACAACATCCAGCAACGTCGCCGCGGCCATGACTGCTGGGACATCAACATGCTGTGGAAGAACGTGCTCGCCGGCATCGAAGCATGCCGTGCTGCCGGCAAGATCCCCGAGTCGCTCGGCATCGACACGTGGGGCGTCGACTTCGTCCTTCTCGATGCGGAAGGAAAGCGCATCGGCGATGCAGTCGCCTACCGCGACGAGCGCACGCAGGCCGTTGCAGCTGCGGTCGACGAGAAAATCGGCCTGTCCAAGCTCTACGAGAAGACGGGCATCCAGCGCCAGGAGTTCAACACTATCTACCAGCTCGCCGCGCTCGCGCAGGAGCACCCCGAGGAGCTCGCACGGGCAGAGCGTTTCCTCATGATTCCCGAGTATCTGAACTACCTGCTCACCGGCAAAATGGTGAACGAGTACACCAACGCCACCACGACGGGTTTGCTCAACGCCCGCACGATGCAATGGGACCCCGACGTGCTCGAAGCATTGAACATCCCCGCAAAGATCTTCGGACCCGCCTCGATGCCGGGTTCGAGCTTGGGTCACTTCACAGATGCCGTCGCGCAGCTCGTGGGATACGACTGCAAGGTCGTCCTCCCCGCCACGCACGACACGGGTTCGGCGTTCCTCGCAGTGCCCGCGCAAGATGACGACGCAGTCTACCTCTCGAGCGGCACATGGAGCCTGCTGGGCGTCGAGAACAAGGAGCCCATCACGACCGAGGCGAGCCGCCTGCAGAACTTCACGAACGAAGGCGGATACCAGAAACGCTACCGCTACCTCAAGAACATCATGGGCTTGTGGATGATCCAGTCGATCCGCCGCGAGCTCAACGGCATCGACTACGTCGAGGGCAAAGGTGCCGGCCGCGAGCGTGCCGAGCACACCATCGGATTCGGCGACCTCATCGAGATGGCGCGCGAGGAAGAGCAGAAGGCACAAGGCGTGCCCGCACCCCGCGTGAACGTCAACGACGACCGATTCCTCGCCCCCGAAAGCATGATCGAGGAAATCAAGGCGGCATGCCGCGAGTCCAACCAAACGGTCCCCGAGACCACCGGCGCGGTCATGCGTTGCGTCTACGAGAGCCTGACGAGCTGCTACGCCGATGCAATCGCCGAGCTCTCGAAGCTTACCGGACGCACCTACACAAGCGTTAACGTTGTCGGCGGCGGCTGCCAAGACGCCTACCTCAACGACATGACGGCCCGCGCCTGCGGCATCCCCGTTTTCGCCGGGCCCATCGAAGGAACGAGCCTGGGCAACCTCATCGTCCAGATGATCCAGGGCGGCGAGTTCACCGACCTGCAGGAAGCCCGTGCAGCAATCAGGGATTCCTTCGATGTCAAGATGCATGAACCGAGATAACGAAAACCAAGGATTCGATAAAAGCATTTCGAGAAAGGGTTGGAAGAGATGGATGTAATCAACAGCGTACAGGACGCCATCGGCCAAGGCGTCACAGCGGTCAAGGGCGCCGTTTCGGGCGTCGCCGTCGAGAACCAGGCTTTCATGCGTGGCTTCATCCGCCTGTGCAGCGACGGATGGCTGC
>JAZLCO010000006.1:0-2438 GCA_045614225.1 Eggerthellaceae bacterium
CACTTGAAGGCATGCATGAACGAGCGATTCTCGAGAACAGAACTTTTGATAGGCGCAGAGGCCATGGACAAGCTCGCGCATGCGCGCGTCATAGTATTCGGCATCGGCGGCGTAGGAGGCTATGCCGTTGAAGCGCTCGCCCGCTGCGGTGTGGGCGCCATCGATGTAGTCGACGACGACAAAGTCGGGATCACGAACCTGAACCGCCAAATCATCGCTACGCACAGCGTCATCGGACGTCTGAAAGTCGAAGTTGCTGCCGAACGCATTCGCGACATCAATCCTGCTTGCCACGTTACAACGCACAAGTGCTTCTTCCTGCCAGCAACGGCAGACCAGTTTGATTTCTCGCAATACGATTACGTGCTCGACTGCGTTGACACCATTACGGCAAAGCTGCAGCTCATCGAGCGCGCTCATGCAGCTGGCACACCCATCATCTCGAGCATGGGCACTGCCTACAAACTCGATCCGACGGCATTCGAGGTCGCTGACATCTACAAGACGAGCATCTGCCCGCTTGCAAGGATCATCAGGAAGGAATGCCGCAAGCGCGGTATCAAGAACCTGAAAGTGGTCTACTCGAAGGAAGAACCCCACGAGCGTTTCGGTGGCACGAGTCTCGAAGACGTACGCAGCGAAGAAGGCACGACCGATGATGGTGGCCACCGCGTTGGCCGCGCTGGCATCCCCGCCTCGATCTCCTTTGTCCCCCCGGCCGCCGGCTTTGCCATGGCCGCGGAAGTAGTAAAGGACCTGACAGCGTAGACAAATGACTGGCGAGTGATTCGCTGGAACGTTCGGGCGCATGGTTTGCCGCTTGTGAAGCACATTCTAATATATGCATAGATAAGCTGAACTGCTGTAGGCAAACCGTACGCCCGAACGTTCCAGCGAATCGCTCGCCTATACCTGTTGATAATTAACTACTGCGGGCCCAGGTACGGTTCGCCCGTGGCCTTGTCGATGAGAGGAGCACCGCGCTTAGCCAGCTCGGCAGCAAGCGTATCGATCAGCAGCGGGACGGCAGCGCGCACGCGCGGTGTGAGGTCCTGCGTCAGGAATTGCGGATCGGCGTTTTCCACCTGAACGGCAATGCAAAGGCCCTCTGCGTCGTAGTCGAGCAAGACAGCAGCATCGAACAGGTCGACCAAACGCAGATCGTGCAGTGACATGTTCATACCCTGCGATTTCGCCAAGTCGCTCGGCTTTCCCATAAGAACCGTGCCCGGCTCCTCGCCCGAATGTTCCATGGCGTCAACCGTGATGACCACATCGCATTCGTCGATGTACCTGATCATATCGAGCGTGAGCACACCCAAATCGAACAGTTGGACACTTTCGGGAACGATGAAGCGCTCAAGCACCTCGTCGTATACAGTAGGACCGACCCCGTCATCGAGGTGCAGACGGTTCCCCACGCAGAAAACCGCAATGCGCGGTTTGTTTGCAACATCACTCATCAAAGAACTCATTTCAAAACAGTGCGAATTTCAAGATTGTAGTAGGTGGCCCAAGCCAGTGCGATAATCAAGATTATCATGCACACGACTGCCCATATACGCTCGCGTTTGAGGTACTGCTCGCGCGAGATGCCCTTCGCTTCGGCTCGATGGGCCGCAAACGGTTGACTCACAATCGAAAACACAACGCTGGCAGCAATATAGAGAGCGACACCGATGATCGCAAGCGCTATCGTCCATGCCTCCGGCTTGATGTAGGCCCCATACACGACGTAGTCGATGAAGATCATGAGCGGATAGAACAAGATACAAGCCCAAAATCCATGAGCTGGACCCCATATGCCCGGCATGACAAGCGCACCGATGTTCACACGCGGCAGCCCTTCGAGAAATTTCTCTTCCTGGGCGATTTGCTCGTCAGTCAACTCGGCCATGAGTCACCTCCCATTCTCTTCAATCATAAAGGCTGCCTCCTTTTTAACACAAACCCTTCTGGTCCATTCAAAAGTCGACCATATTGTTTGCGTTAAGAAAGAGCTGTCTTCTTAACATAAAGGGGGCTCGCCAGTTGACGAGCCCCCTTCGACAGCGTCATGCAATCACTCGCGTGATTACTCGTCGATCATGTCGTCGCCAACGATGACATGCTTCTCAGGGTCATAGACCAAGCCGCCATGCTCTTTGCGGAAGAACATGAGCTTCGTCGGTTCGGTACCTTCAACGTTCGCCAGGTAGATGTGGATGAACATGAAGATGATGAACACGAACATGCCGAAGTAGTGGATGATGCGGATCGACATGGCCCCGCCCCAAGCGGTCAGGAAGAACTGGCAGAAGCCAGAACCAGCCGTAGGCGGCCACAGGCACAGGCCCGTGATGAACATGAAGATGATGAGAATGGGAATGAGCAGATACGAAAGCTTCTGCGGCACGCCCAGCTTCGCGGACAGCGGATGGTCCTTCTTCATGAACAGG
>JAZLCO010000007.1:0-22091 GCA_045614225.1 Eggerthellaceae bacterium
ATGCTTGCAGGCGCAACTGCGGTTGCTGTCGGAACTGCGAATTTCAACAATCCGAGTGCCACGATCGAAGTGATCGACGGCATTGCGGCTTATTGCGAACAGCAAGGTGTAGGAAACGTCAACGAATTGATAGGAGCATTGCAATGCTAGAGAACGCTTTTTCGAACACCCCTGCATCCGAGCGCATCATCGTCGCTCTTGACTGTAGTCGCGACGAGGCGATCCAGCTTGCCGAAAAACTCCGCGGCCGCGCCAAGTGGGTGAAGATCGGCATGACGCTTTACTATGCGTGCGGGCCATCCATCATTGCTGCATTCAAGCAACGGGGCTACAAGGTGTTCCTTGATTTGAAATTGCATGACATTCCATTCCAGATCGAGGGAGCTGCCGAGTCAGCGGCCATGACGGGCGCCGACATGCTGACGATGCACACGCTCGGCGGTGTTGAAATGCTGAAAGCCGGTCAGCGCGGTGTTCAGAAGGCTGCGAAGGAACGTGGCGAGAACGCTGCCGCAACGCTCGGCATCACGGTGCTCACGAGCATGGACGAGAGTTCGCTCAACGAAATTGGCATCGACCGGGCTCCTGCAGACCAGGTTGCGTTGCTAGCTGAAGTGGCGAAAGAAGCGGGAATTAGCGGCGTCGTCGCTTCTCCGCAGGAAGCGGCGCAGCTACGCGAAATCCTTGGCCCGCGCGCATATATCGTCACACCGGGCGTGCGCCCCGTCGGAGTCGATAAGTATGATCAAAGCAGAACTGCCACGCCTGCTCAGGCATTCGAGAACGGCGCTTCGCATATCGTGATTGGACGGCCGATCACAAGGGCAGAGGATCCTGCTGCTGCATTCGATGCGATTGTCGCAGAGGTCTCGTAATAACGCTCGTTTTGGCACCAAAGTTTGAAGTCAACTGTCACCTGCATAAACGCACTGTTTGTGCAGGTGATGTGCATTTGGTCAAAAACACAGTCGTAATAAGGAAAAATTCCTTGTATTAGCTCACAGAACAAGGTTAGAATAGCTCCGCGCCAGGTACAACGCATCGTAAACACAGCCAATACATATCAAGGGTGAGGATGATGTTTGCGGTGGTTTGTGCATTTTTGGGAAAACGCATTGTTGTAGGCTGCGATTTCCCAGTTTTTGAATATAGGAAAAAATAAAAAGGAGAGCGACTAATGGCTACTAACATTCCCCAGCTCAGCGATGCAGAGCGCAAGGCTGCCCTCGAGAAGGCTAAGGAAGCCCGCATCAAGCGCGCCGAGGTTCGCGATCAGCTCAAGACTGGCAAGCTCACGCTGAAGGAAGTCATCGACATGAAGGACGACCCGATCGTCGGTCGCATGAAGGTTTCCACCCTCATCGAGACTCTCCCCGGCTATGGCAAGGCCAAGTCCGAGAAGATCATGAACGAGCTGCAGATCGCCGAGAGCCGCCGTCTGCGTGGTCTGGGCGAGCGCCAGCAGGCCGCTCTGCTGGAGCGTCTTGGCTAAAAACGCTCTATGAGGCACGGCAATTTATTTGTCATATCAGGGCCATCAGGTGCCGGCAAAGGCACGCTGGTGGCCCGGCTTTTGCGCGAAGTAGACGATGCGTGGCTGTCGGTATCGGCGACGACGCGCGCTCCGCGTGAAGGGGAAGTCGACGGGGTGAACTACTACTTCGTCGACCGCGAGAAGTTCATGGGCATGGCAAAAGCCGGAGAGCTGCTCGAATGGGCAGAGTATTCGGGAAACTGCTACGGCACACCTTTGGCTTCCGTTCTTGAGCATATGAAACTCGGTAAGCAAGTTATTCTCGAGATTGATGTGCAAGGGGCCTTCCAGATCCGTGACAAGGTGCCTGAAGCACACCTTGTGTTCATCGAGCCCCCATCCATCGAAGTGCTCGAGCAAAGGCTGCGTGGGCGCGGCACTGAAGACGAGGCCACGATCAAGCGTCGTATGGAAGCAGCTCAAGTGGAACTTTCCCGCAAAATGGAGTATGATATACAGCTTGTAAATGACGACTTGGACGAAGCGACGGCCCAACTGGTCGCATATGTGAACGAACAAGCTGAGAAGATGCGAGGTTAATCAGATGAGCATCATCGAACCGAAAATTGACGTATTGCTCGACGAGACCGATAACGATCGTTTCCTGTTGTGCTCACTGGCGAGCAAGCGCGCGCATGACATCAACGACATGCTGCGTGGTCAGCGCGATCGCGCCATTCAGCTGCAGACTGCAGTTGAGATAGCGCGTGCTTCCGACAAGAAGCCGCTGTCGATTGCTTTTGCCGAGATTGCACGTGAAGACGTCTCGTACGATCCTGAGTCCATCGACGTCAAGAACCATTAACGACGAACCCATGGAGCTCCAGCATCAGCGTATCTGCCTGGTCCATTATCACGAGATTGGCCTGAAAGGCCATAATCGTTCCACTTTCGAGAAGCGTCTGCTCAAGAATGTTGAGGCGCTTCTCGTTGATTTTCCGGTCGTCACCATCCACCGCATAGCTGGCAGGTTGTGCGTGTTCTTGCGTGAAGGGTGCGATCGCAAGACAGCTATCGAAGTCGCCGACACTATTAAAGGCGTGCCGGGTGTTGCACGCGTCTCCTGCGGATTCAAGTGCGAACGAAATCTTGTCGAGATGGGCCAGGTTGCCATAGAAGCCCTTTCCGAATGCGAGGAATTCGAGACGTTCAAGGTGCATGCGCGCCGCAATCATACCGATTTCGAGACCGATTCCATGCAGATGAATCAGATAATCGGTGCCGACCTCTGCCGTGCATTTCCCGAAAAGGGCGTGAAGATGAAAGACCCCGACATCACGGTGGTCGTCGAGGTTGTGCAAAACGCTTCGTACATCTACGCTCGGTCTGTAAGGGGCGTGGGCGGGTTGCCTGTGGGCAGTTCGGGGAAGGTGGTGTCGCTGCTTTCGAGCGGAATCGATTCGCCCGTTGCGCTGTGGAGGATGGCACGTCGTGGTGCTATCTGCATTGGCGTGCATTTTTCCGGCCGCCCTCAAACTGCTGACACGAGCGAATACCTTGTCGACGACATCGCGCACGTACTCGAGAAAACCGGCTGCATTGCCCGAGTTTACGTTGTTCCATTTGGAGACTACCAGAAGGAGATTGCCCTCACTGCGCCGCCTTCGTTGAGGATCATTCTCTACCGTCGTCTCATGTTCAAAGTGGCAGAAGAGCTGGCACGACGCGAGCATGCTGGTGCGCTCGTGACGGGCGAGAGCCTCGGCCAGGTGGCATCTCAGACGCTCGACAACATCCGCGCTACCGATCAAGCGGTCAACACGCTCGTGCTCAGGCCTCTCATTGGCGCTGACAAGCTCGAGATTATCGATTCAGCCCAGAAGCTTGGGACGTTCGAAATCTCATCACAGGACGCCCCTGATTGCTGCACGCTGTTTATGCCGCGCAGTCCCGAGACACATGCGAAGATTCCTGACGTGCTTGAAGCTGAAGCTTCGTTGCCCATCGAGGAATGGGTGAAGGAGATTGCCGACGCAGCAGAGCCGCACGATTACAAGTGTCCCTCCTATCGTCCGCCTCGGACGCAATAAGCTTTCCACGTTGTAATGATACGAGCGGGCCTTCGGTTCAAGCCGAAGGCCCGTTTTCGTATGCGCAGGTTGATAACGAGCTGAGGAATTGCAAGACGAAAGACGGACAAGACAACATGACGGATGCGGAAGTCATGCAGATGCGTGGTTGAAATTACGCGATACTCCTTGGTAAGTCAGATAACGAAAGATGGGTAGCGCAAAGGTCGTTTCACGGTCCGTTTGCGGTTCCGTTGATGGATTGCATGCTTAGCATCTCCAGTGTCGCAATCGTAAGCGAGGAGATGAGAACATGGACCTGGACACACTTGAAAAGATGCATTCCAAGCTCAGCCTCGCAGATTTGGGCAAGCCGGCGCTCATCGGGATTGCGATACTTGTCATCATGGTGGCAGTCTTGGCCGGCCGAAACCTCATCGGAACTGCCACCGCCACAGAATTCGAGCTCTCATCAGATGCGTCATCGATTGAGGAAACCGCATCGGACGGGGGATCACATAAAACAGAAACGCTGTTCGTGCACGTTTCGGGTTGCGTTGCGAATCCTGGCCTTTACGAACTCGAGGAGGGGAGCAGGTTGGCTTCGGCGATTGAAGCAGCAGGAGGGTTTACAGAAGACGCTGCTTGCGATTCGGTCAACCTCGCTCGCCGACTTGAAGATGGCGAGATGGTGGTTGTCTTGCCTATGTCTGCTGGAAGCGGTGCAAATGAGGAGATTCCTGAAGCGAAAACGGCAAGCAGCCTCATAAACATCAACACCGCTACCGCTGAAGAGCTCGAGCAGTTGCCGGGTATCGGGCCGTCAACTGCCCAGAAGATCGTGTCCGACCGAATGGCCAACGGTTCATTCAAAAGCCCAGACGACTTGAAGCGTGTTACAGGTATCGGGGATAAGAAGTTCGAGACAATCTCTACGCTTATCTGCGTCTGATGGTCGAATCGCAAAACTGGCGTGCTAAGCCCGAGCGTCCTGCATTAACGCCAGCGTTCATCATTGGATTTGCGTTGTGGGCAGCTTGCTCGGCTGTGTATCTTTATGCACGTGGCGCAAGTATCGAAACGTGCTTCAAGTGCGGGATAATCGCGGGCGCTGTATCGATTCTCGCGACGTCTGCTCTCGCATGCAGGCGAATTCCAAAAATGGTAGCGATCATCGTGCTGTCTGTTAGCCTTGGCGCAACGTTGGCTGCTTTCGATGCCGTACATGTGAAAGAAGCTGCAAACGAATTCGAGCAAATGGAGACAATCGAGGCAACGGTTGTCCTCGAGGAGGATTCTTCGGCAACTGAATCAGGCGAACGAGCTCTTGCGCGGCTAGAAGATAGAGCGGCGCCGAGGCACGTGACGCTTTACTTGAAGCAAGATGAGCCATTGTTGCAAGGCGATTGTTTGCATATCACGGCAAAGGTCCATGCAGTGGACTTCGTGGAGTCGGAGTATTTCTGGTCAAGGGCATCTTCTGCATCGTTGTATGTTACGTCTTTCGAACGGCAGGATGATACATCCCCATTGGGGCATCTGAGGTCTATACGCAAAGCTGCGCTCGAGGCTTTCGGCGAAGGAAGCACCGAGTCGGGGATGCTAAAAGCCGTGACATGCGGATATCGTCACGACATTAACGGATCGGATGAGTATCGAGCGTTCCAAACATGCGGTTTGGCCCATCTCGTTGCTGTTTCGGGCGCCCATCTTGCAATTGTGGCGGGAATCGTGCTGGCTGCCATGAACTCGCTGAGAGCACCGCGTTGGTGCACGGTTGTGGCAACGGTTGGCGTAATGCTCGCATATCTCGTTTTGTCAGGATTACCCGCCTCTGCCATTAGGGCAACCATCATGTCTTCGATCGGGCTCATGTCATTTTTCGGCAGCCGGAGGCCTTCGGCCATGAATGCTCTTGGCATAGGTATGTGCTTGATGATTGCATCAGAAGCACATCAGGCTGTTTCTGCATCGTTTTGCCTGTCATGCTTGTCGACGGCTGGCATCATTTTGTTTTCACCGCTTTTGAGTTTTTGGTTCGAGCGTTTGCCGATTCTTCGATTAAGCGCCATCGGCCAACCGTTGTCTCTAACTTTTTCTGCAGGCATTCTCTCCCAGCTTTATGCAACGTCCATGTTCGGTCTTGTTCCAATGATTTCGCCGCTTGCAAACATAGTTTGCGCTCCGCTACTTCCGCTCGTTTGCGGCATAAGCATCGTTGGAGCGCTTTCGTTCGTCATGCACTTGCCTTGCAGTTCGCTCATAGGATTTGCGGCTGTAAAGTGCGCATCTCTGCTCGATACGGTTGCGGTTGCGCTCTCTTACATTCCCTATGCAAGCATCCCTTTTCAAGTTGGAACCGGAGAAGCACTCGTTGTCTCGTTCGCCGTAGCTGCGGTGTTGTGGGTGGTGTGGTTGAAACTCGATGCGCGAATCGTGTGTCTGGCCCTCTTTGCATGTGCCATTGCTTTCGTTGCATACGACAGCGCAGCGGCGTCTGGTGACGTTATCGTCATGCTCGATGTTGGCCAGGGCGACTCGATACTTCTTCGAAGCCAGGGCCAAGCGATGCTCGTCGACACGGGGAACCAGGATTCGATGCTTATCTCTGCGCTTGGGAGAAACCATGTTCGCCATCTTGACGAAGTTCTTCTCACGCATGCTGATGATGATCATGTTGGGTCACTTGATGCTCTTGCGAGCTGTGTTGAGGTGGATCGGGTTGTAGTAGCCGAGGATATGCTGACGTGCAACGACGAGTCATGTCATGAGGCTATCGAGCAAGCTGGAAAAGTATCGCGAGAGTTCGTTGGGGTGTCAGTAGGCGACGAATTTGAAGTAGGTGCATTTAACTGCAAGGTTATCTGGCCGCATGGATTCAAGGACGCTGGCGGCAATGCTGACAGCTTGTGTCTGATCGTCTCGTATGATGGAAATGGTGATGGTGAAACTGATGCCACCGCGTTGTTTCTCGGTGACGCGGAAAAAGAAGAGCTCAAAGCCATGTTGAGTGAGCAACGGATGGCATCGATCGACATCATCAAAGTAGGCCATCACGGCTCGAAGAACGGAATTACGGCAGCTGAGGCCGAGAGGCTCCATCCTGAGATTGCGCTGATAGGAGTTGGCAAGCACAATCGCTATGGTCATCCAAGCGAAGAGGTCCTCAACATCTTCCAAGACATTGGTTGCACAGTATTTAGAACGGATGAGCAAGGTGATATTGCTTGCTCGTTGAATGCGGAGAACGTAAGCGTGCATACGATGAAGTAGAATGAGCGTATGAGCGAGAAACAAGCACAGAAACTTCTACCTGCCTATCTGGTTGTCGGCGAGGATGCGCTCAAGCGTCGCACGGTTCTCGAACGCTTGAGAAAACGCATTGCCGAATTAGGCGATTTCGAATTCAATCACGACGAGTTCGATGCTGAAAACGCCGATGGGAGCCAGATTGCGATTGCATGCAACACTTTGCCGTTTGCAAGCGAGTTGAGGCTCGTCGAGGTATTCAACATCGAGAAGCTTAAGAAGCAGGATGCTGACGTGCTTGTCGCATACCTCGCTGCTCCAAACCAAAGTACCGTGCTCGCATTGTCAGGCGAGAAGCTCGCAAAGAACTCGCGCCTCTACAAGGCGGTCGCCGATGTGGGTAAGACTGCAGTGATTGAATGTGCTCCTCTGAAGCGCTACGAGCTTGTCAAAGCGCTCAGGTCCATGGCGGTCGGTCATGGGTTCACCCTAACCGAAGGTGCGGCTGATGCGCTTGTGATGCTGGTCGGGGAGGACACGATTCGCCTCGATACCGAATTGAAGAAACTTGCGCTTGCTCACGTAGGGTCTGATCCTGTTACGGAGCGGGAGGTTAAGGCGCTCGTTGCGCGTACGAACGAGGTTAAACCTTGGGAATTCGTCGACGCATTTTCTGCACGCGACCTCAAACGATGCCTTGCATTGTTGCCTTTAGTAGAATCGACATCAGCCTATGCCCTCATCGCAATGTGCACGAATCGGCTCCGTGAGCTCATTTGCGCTAAATCCCTTGCTTCCAGGGGCGAAGCAGCGCAGCTCGCCAGCGTATTGAAGGCGCCGCCATGGCGCGTGAAGAACCATGTGACCAACTCGCGGAAATTCTCCGATGACGAATTGAGACGTGCCATCGTCTCCGCTCGTGATTGCGAGCGCGCAATGAAAAGCGGCGCGAATCCCGATAACGCTTTCAAGGATTGGCTTATCGAGGTGCTGGCCAAATAGGAAAACATTCATTTCGCTTGCATGCGCATAGCGAGGTCAAGCGATTTTTGTTGAGAGACCTTGGCTCGAGCAAAAATCGCGGCGAGCAATGCACATGCGAGCGAAATGAATCAGAGGAAACCTGTTTCGCTAGTCGTCGACTTTCAGAATCGCCATGAAAGCCTCTTGGGGTACTTCGACCGAGCCGATGGCTTTCATGCGCTTCTTGCCTTCTTTTTGCTTCTCGAGCAGCTTGCGCTTGCGCGTGATGTCGCCACCGTAGCATTTCGCCAGAACGTCCTTGCGCTTGGCCTTCACGGTCGTGCGGGCGAGGACGCGTCCACCGACGGCAGCTTGGATAGGCACTTCGAACATCTGGCGGGGAATGATCTCTTTTAGCTTGCGGGCGAGGATGCTGCCGCGGTTGTAAGCATTGTCGGAATGAACGATGAACGACAACGCATCGACCGGTTTGCCTGCAAGCAAAATGTCGAGCTTGACGAGTTTGCTCGCACGGTAACCCGCCATTTCGTAGTCAAGCGACGCATAACCTTTCGTAGATGACTTCAGACGGTCGAAGTAGTCCATGATCATTTCGGAAAGCGGCATCTCCCAGATGACTTCGACTGTCGTTGACGAGAGGTAGTTCATGTTGACGAAGTTGCCCCTCCGCGCGTTGGTAAGGTCCATGACCGGACCGACGTAATCGGGCGGGACGAGAATCTTGACTCTCAGGTACGGTTCTTCGATTCGCTCGATTTCCGAAGGATCGGGCATCTCCTGAGGAGAGTGAAGCGATACCATCTCTCCGTTCTTCTTGTACACGTGGTATTCGACCGATGGGGCCGTGGCCAACAAGTTGAGCCCGAATTCACGTTCGAGGCGTTCCTCGATGACTTCCATGTGCAGAAGGCCCAAGAAGCCTACGCGGAAGCCGAATCCCAATGCGTGAGAGGTTTCGGGCTCCCACACCAAAGCCGGGTCGTTGAGCGCAAGTTTCTCGAGTGCTTCCTTGAGCGGTTCGTATTGATCGCCTTCGATGGGGAAGAGGCCAGTGAATACCATGGGCTTTACGTCGCGGTAGCCGGGAAGCGCTTCGGTTGCGCGGTTTGCCTTGTGGGTGATCGTGTCGCCGACCTTGACTTGTGCAACATCTTTCAGGCCCGTGACGAGATAGCCGACGTCGCCGACCGAAAGATCGGGAAGTGCAATCTCAGCAGGTTTGCGGGCGCCGACTTCCTCTACGAGGGCTTCCGTTCCAGCTGCCATCATGTAGATCTGGTCGCCCTTTTTAACCGAGCCGTCGACTACGCGAACGAGTGCGACGACTCCGCGGTAAGCGTCGAAATACGAATCGAAGATGAGGGCGCGCAGGGGTGCGTCTGCATCGCCGACCGGGGCGGGAATGTTGTAGACAACGGCCTCGAGAAGGTCGTGCACGCCTTCGCCAGTTTTTGCCGAACACAACACGGCATCGTCTGCCGGGATCGCCAATCCATCCTCGATCTGCTCGCGGGCACGGTCGGGGTCGGATGCAGGGAGGTCGATCTTGTTGATCAGGGGGATGATTTCAAGATTCGCGTTCATTGCCATCATGGCGTTGGCAACCGTTTGCGCCTCGACACCTTGAGTGGCATCTACGACGAGAACGGCGCCTTCGCATGCCGCTAGGGATCGAGAGACCTCGTAGGTAAAGTCGACATGACCCGGTGTATCGATGAGGTTGAACTCGTACGTTTCACCGTCGTCCGCCGTGTAATTGACGCGCACGGCTTGGCTTTTGATCGTGATGCCGCGCTCGCGCTCGATGTCCATCGTATCGAGCAGCTGTTCTTGCATATCGCGTGCTGACACGGTTCCCGTCTGCTCGAGAATTCGGTCGGAGAGAGTCGATTTGCCATGATCGATATGCGCGATAATCGAGAAGTTCCTGATGCGGTTCGGATCGTGATTGTCTGTATGTGTAGGGGCTGGGCTCAAACGTACTCGCTTTCGGATGGATTTGTTCAACCCGACTATTCTATTCTAAATTTTTTAGACGACGCAACTAGATTCAAGCGTTCATGTGGGAAAACGCCGTCTTTGTGCAAATTATGTCGTGTAGGGAAAACCCCAGGTGACAGTAAAAAGCCTACTATGCTAAGATTTACGGGTTTCGTCTGGAAACAAAGATAATAACTACGGAGGAACTTAGAGTGGCAAACATCAAGAGTCAGAAGAAGCGCATCATCACAAATGAAAAGTCGCGCATGCGCAATCGTGCTATCAAGTCCGAGCTCAAGACCGCAACTCGTCGCGTCCGCGACGCCGTGGCCGAGGGCGATGGTGCCAAGGCATTCGCCGAGGCGCAGGCTGCCTGCCGTCTGATGGACAAGGCAGTTGCAAAGGGCGTTATCCATAAGAACCAGGCTGCCAACCGCAAGAGCGGCATCATGAAGCTCGTCAACACCGTCGCTACCGACGAGGATCGCGCTGCTTACGTGAAAGCTGCCCCGAAGGCAAACAAGACCGGCTCCAAGAAGGCTGAAGCAAAGGCTGCTCGTAAGGCCGCCATGGCTGAAGCATCCGCCGAGAAGGCAAAGCGCCGCGATTCCCAGCTGAAGGAAGAGAAGAAGGCTGCTGAGCGCAAGGCCAAGGAAGCCGAAGAGGCTGCAAAGGCCGAGGCCGAGGCTGCTGCAGCTGAGGCTGAGGAAGCTGCCGAGGAAGCTACCGAAGAAGCTGCTGAATAAATACGGATCGAACTTCGGGTTCGTCCGCATATCAAGGAAGTAAAGGCTCCAGACGGGGCCTTTACTGCGTTTGGAGATGATACACTTTCAAACCATGGGCAAGCTGTTCGATGCATATGAAACGATTCTGGCGCCGATGGCGGGTGTGAGCGACATCGCGTTTCGCACCGTGTGCCGTGAGTTCGGCGCCGATCTCACGTTTACCGAGATGGTTTCCGCAAAGGGGCTTTCATATGCCAACGAGAAGACGCGCCACCTGCTCGATCTTGCGGATGGCGAGTCGAAAGTCGGTGTCCAGCTATTCGGGCACGAGCCAGATACCATGGCAAGCCAGGCTGCATGGGTCGAGAACGTGATGGGCGATACACTTGCTTACATCGATATCAACATGGGTTGCCCGGCGCGGAAAATCGTGAGCAAGGGCGATGGTTCTGCGCTCATGAAGGATCCCGAATTAGCAGCACGCATCGTCAGCGCCATTAAGTCTGTTTCCGGCGTCAATGTCACAGCGAAATTCCGACGTGGATGGGGAATGGGCGATGAGACCGCTGTCGAGTTTGCAAAGCGGCTCGAACAGGCGGGTGTTGATGCCGTTACCGTTCATGGTAGATTCGCCGAACAGCTGTATCGAGGAGCGTCAGACCGTGGTGTCATCGGCCGTGTCAAAGAGGCCGTAAGCGTTCCCGTAGTTGGAAACGGTGACATAAAATGTGGCGCTGATGCTGTTGCGATGGTGCGCGAGACCGGTTGCGACGCCGTGATGATTGCACGTGCCGCCGAGGGGAACCCTTGGATTTTCGAGCAGGTGAAGGCTGCTCTTAAAGGAGAAGAAGAGCCCCCAAAACCAACGCCGTTCGATCGCATCCAGATGGCGCGTCGTCACGCACGCCTTCTCGAGCAGCGTGAAGGTCGCAACATCGTGCGTATGCGCAAGCATGCCATGTGGTATGTCACCGGGCTGCCTGGCGCTTCGAAGGCGCGTGGCATGTTCAACTATTGCACGACGCTCGACGACTTCGAGCGCGTGTTCGACCAGCTTGAGGAGATTTGCCATGCCTCATGATCCCTACAAAGCGCTCTATCTGCACATACCGTTTTGCGTGAAACGATGCGGCTATTGCGATTTCGCCACGAAAGCGATTGATTGCGAAAGCGAGGAAATCGACCGATACATCGAAATGCTCGTGCTCGATGTCAGGCGCTATTCGAAACAGGATGAGCTCGGTGAAATCGAGAGCGTCTACATAGGCGGCGGCACTCCGTCGTTTATCGGGACGAAACGGCTCTCGAGTCTCTTGTATGCAATCTCGGTGTCGACCGATTTGACGCGCGAAGGCCTCGAATTCACGATGGAGGCTAATCCCGACAGCCTCGACGAGCGCATGGTGCGGGATATCTGGGCTTTGGGGGTTAATCGTCTATCGATCGGTGTCCAAAGCTTCGACGATGAAGTGCTTCGGATACTGGGTCGCGCTCACGATGCCGACCGCGCACGTGAAGCGATACGCATCGCACAGGATCGATTTGAGAACGTGAGCATTGATTTGATGTGTGGCATTCCTGGTCAGTCGGCTGAGTCGTTCAAATCATCGGTCGAAGAGGCTGTGCAACTTGGCGTGAAACACGTGAGCGTCTACCCGTTGACGATCGAACCATTTACCTACTTCGACAAACTCGTCATGGCTGGCGAAATGGAAGAGCCCGACGATGATGTCGAGGCCATGCATATGGAACTTGCTGAGCGCATCCTCACGGATGCGGGTTTCACAAGGTACGAAGTTGCTAATTATGCAAAACCCGGATTTGAGTCCAAACATAATTCCTCATATTGGACCGGCGTACCTTACATCGGCATCGGCGAGCAGGCAACGACGATGACACAAAATGCTGAACACCGCATGAGAGTTGTTAATGGTCAGGTCGTTGATGACCTTGACCGCCGCCAAATGGAGGCTGAAGACCTGATGCTCGGCATGCGCATGGCACGGGGGATAAGTGACGAACACGTGGCGAGCGCACTCGAGTGGATACCGAACGCCCTCGACGAATTGGAATCGCTCGTAGCCGATGGCTATGTCGAACACGTCGATGGACGCTGGCGCCCAACGCGTCTCGGCTGGCTCTGCGGCAACGACCTGTACAGCCGCCTGCTTGATCTCGCTCCATAAAATCTGTCATCTATCTGACACTTGAGTAACGTGACTTAGCAGTCTCCATGTGAGGCTGCTAAAATGACAGCGTTTATTAGTTAAAGGCTTCATGAGGAGGGTTTTCGAAAGTGCTATCGGATCGACGTCAGCGCGTTCTTGCAGCACTCATCGAAGAGTACGTTGCACGGGCGATCCCTGTCGGGTCGCGTACGCTCACCGAACGCTACGAGCTCGGTGTTAGCCCGGCGACGATTCGCAACGAACTCTCCGTTCTCGAAGACGAGGGTTACATTTCCCAACCCCATACGTCTGCTGGTCGTATCCCTACTGATTACGGGTATCGGACGTTTGTCGACCGACTTGTCGATTCGGGTGCCATTTCGGATGATCCCGAGACCCTCGAGAAACTCAACAATTTGCGCGCTGCCGCATCAGAACTCGACGACATGATCGAGCGCACATCTGCCGCGCTTGCTCGGTTCACCGATTGTCTCACCATCGTGGCACCCCAGGATCTGCCTCATCCCCGCAGAATGGGCATGAGCTCTCTCATGAGGCAGCCGGAGTTCGCCTACACGCAGTCGTTGTTGCCCATCATGCAAGTGCTCGAAGATGAATCGGTCCTCCTCGAGATTCTTGATTCAACTGCGCAAGATGCCGACTCGCCGCGTGTGAGGATTGGTCGCGAGAACGAAGCCGAACAGTTCTCAGGTGTGTCGGTTGTCGCGAGCCGTTACGGTTCGGGTTCGGATGAGGGCATCATCGCCGTCATCGGACCGACGCGCATGGACTACACTAAAGTGCTCCAAGCTGTTAAGATAGCCTGCCGCAGCCTATCGCAAGAATAACGGCTTACAGCTGAATGGAAAGAAAGCAAGGAAATGGCTAAAGATCTCTACGAAGTACTCGGTGTTCCGCGTGATGCCACGGAAGACGATATCAAGAAGGCATTCCGCAAGCAGGCGAGAAAGCTTCACCCCGATGTGAACAAATCGCCGAACGCCGAAGAAGAGTTCAAGGAGCTCAACGAGGCCTACGATGTGCTTTCCGACCCGCAGAAGCGCAGCGCTTACGATCGCTTCGGCACTATTCCGGGAGCAGCCGGTGGCGGCAACCCGTATGGTGGCGGCTACGTCGATTGCGATGACATCTACGGCGGCGGCTTTGGCGGCATGGGCGATATTTTCAGCTCGTTCTTCAGCGGAATGGGCGGTTCTGCCCAGGTTCGTCGAGAAGGTCGCGACATGGGCGTGGGTCTTCGCCTGACGCTCGAGGAAGTGGCCACTGGCGTCAAGAAGGAGATCGTTTACGACCGGCTCGCACCCTGTCAGGATTGCGATGGCACTGGTCTTGGAGAAGGCGGCAAGGAAGTATCTTGCCCCGAGTGCGGCGGCAGCGGTCGCGTCGTGTCGGTGCAGCGGACGTTTCTCGGCGACATGCGCACGACGTCTACGTGCGGCTCATGTGGCGGCACGGGTCGTTCGATCGACAACCCGTGTCCCGAATGCGAAGGGCAGGGTCGCGTACCCGACCGTCAGCGTGTGACAGTCGAAGTGCCTGCTGGTATTCGCGATTCACAGCAACTGCGTGTCACAGGTTTTGGTGAGGCGGGGCTTCGCGGAGCTGCCGCGGGCAACCTCATCGTCACCTGCCGCATTCAACCCCACGACTTCTTCGAACGCGAAGGCGACAACCTGCATGCGCGTGCGAACATCTCCATGGTTCAAGCAGCGCTCGGTGCCGAAATCGAAGTCGATGGCATCATGCCCGACGAGAAGGTTGGCGTTCGCATTCCAGAAGGATGCCAGAACGACCAGGTCATTCGCGTGCGCGGCAAGGGTATGCCGAAATTCCGCAGCGACTTGCGTGGTGATTTGTTCGTGCACGCAAGCGTCGTCATTCCGAAGAAGCTCACGAAATCGCAGCGTGAATTGCTCGAGAAGCTTGCGAGCGACATGGGCGAGGATTATGCGAATGCGCGCTCGCCGCTCGAGAAGCTACGCGACGCATTCAACTAGCGGCACATGCTCGATATTCCTATCACGACATTTCACGTCGTCAACCTCGGTTGCAAGGTCAACCGTGTCGAATCTGATGCTGTGTCAGCGGCACTCGTCTCGAGCGGCGCTCGACAATCTGCAGAAGAAACTGCGGACCTCATCGTCGTCAACACGTGCACGGTGACGGGGGAGGCTGAGAAAAAAGCCCGCAAAGCCGTGCGGCATGCCATCTCGTGCAACCCGCATGCGCGGGTTATTGTGACAGGATGCGCTGTTGCCATCGATGAGGCAACGTATGCTGCACTCGGCGAGAACGTTGAGATAGTCCAGCGCGGTGAGTTGCTTGCAAGTATGACCGAAATCGCCAAAGGAACGTCCATCCGCATGGGCGATGGTTTCAGGACGCGTGTCAACGTGAAGATTCAAGATGGCTGCGACCATGCTTGTACGTACTGCATCGTGCATGTTGCGCGTGGCCGAGCCCGCAGTGTCCCGTTCGAAGAGGTCATGCGGGAAGCGCGCAATTACCTTGAGCTTGGAGCCAAGGAAATAGTGTTGGCAGGAATCGACCTCGCGTCATATAAAGATGGGGACATACGACTTGCTCAGCTCGTCGAATCACTGCTCGAGGCTGCAGACAAGGCCAGCAAACCCGGTGAGCTTCCAGCTCGGGTTCGAGCATCGAGCATTGAGCCGCATACACTCGATGAATCGCTCATTGATTTGCTCGCAGCAGCAAACGGTAGGCTGTGCAGGCACTTGCATCTTCCTCTTCAGTCCGGCAGCACCAAGGTGCTCCGAGAAATGGCGCGTCCTTACAAAGCTGATGGGTATAGAGAGCTTGTCGAACATCTCCACGAACGCGTTCCCTCGATTGCGTTGTCGACCGACATCATCGCTGGTTTTCCCGGTGAGACTGACGACGAGTTCGAGGAAACGCTCGAGCTTGCGCGGATCTGCGCGTTTTCGAAGATACATGCGTTTCCATACTCGAAGCGCGCGGGTACGCCTGCTGCGGCGCGTTCAGATCAGGTTTCACCCGAAGTGAAGACACAACGTGCAGCGCGATTGCGCGCTCTCGGAGACGAATTGCGGAAGGAGGATTTCGCGCGACGTTGCGGCACCGAAGAGCTTGTCATCGTCGAGGACGATTGTGCTTTGACCGAAAGCTATCATGAAATAGCGATACCTGCTGGTGCAGCGACAGGGGAGCTTGTTCCCGCCGTGCTAGAATTCCCGTTATGAGTGAAAACGTGAAAGCAAAAATTCAATCTCCGTCGAGCGTTGACATGGCGCTCGTTACCGGGCCTGCCGATGGGCTGCTCCGCATCGTCGAAGAAGGCTTCGATGCGCGGATAACGGTTCGTGGCAACGAAATCGAGCTTGAAGGCGACGATATCGAGGTCAGGAATCTCACCGTTTTGTTCACTGACATGTTCAAGCAAGTCGAGTTGGGCCAATGTCCTGACGAGCATTCGGTCAGACGGCTCATCAATCTCATGAAGTCAGCCGAGATGTCGCCTCAAACGCTGCGCGAGGACATCATCCACACGTACCGCGGAAAGGCAATCCGTCCTAAGACTGCCGGGCAGAAGCACTTCGTGGATGCTATCCGCAACCACACCATCACGTTTGGCTTGGGTCCTGCGGGAACTGGCAAGACTTACTTGACTTGCGCAATGGCCGTTGCTGCACTCGAACGCAAAGAGATCGGACGCATCGTGCTGACACGGCCAATCGTCGAAGCAGGGGAGAGCCTCGGCTTTCTTCCGGGCACGATGATGGAGAAGGTCGACCCGTATATCCGTCCTCTGTACGATGCGATCTTCGCGATGATGGACGCACAGAGGGCTTCGCGTTATCTCGACGATGGAACCATCGAGATTACGCCGCTTGCATTCATGAGGGGCAGGACGTTCGATGACAGCTTCGTCATTCTGGATGAGGCCCAGAACACGACTCCAGAGCAGATGAAGATGTTCCTGACAAGGCTTGGTTTCGGCTCGAAGATGGTTGTAACGGGAGACGAATCGCAATCTGATGCACCGAAGGGCGCAACGGGCTTGAAGAGCGTGCGCGAAACGCTCGGGCATATCGACGATATCGCCTTTGTTGAGCTAACGGGCAAGGACGTCGTCCGGCATTCGCTCGTGCAGAGAATTGTTGCGGCGTACGAGGGGAAGTAGAGCCGATGGAGATAACGGTCAATTACGAATACCGCGAAGATGAGATGTCCAAGCTGATCGATGTTGAGCGTCTTGCTGCATTCGTCATGGCTGCAGAGGGCAATCCGGACAATGCCGAGGTGTCGGTGAATTTCGTGACCGACGAGGCGATACACGAGCTCAACCGAGATTACCGCGGCGTGGACCGTCCCACCGATGTGCTGTCATTCGAGTGCGATGGATACGAGGACGATGAACCTTTCGTCGAAGGCATGGCATACGAGCTGGGTGATATCGTGCTTGCGCCAGATGTAGCCGAGCGCCAAGCGCCTGAGTATGGCATGACGTTTGCTGATGAAGTCAGTTTGCTCATCGTGCACGGGCTTCTCCATCTGTGCGGATACGACCATATGGAAGAAGATGAAGCGCTCGAGATGGAAGCGCGTGAGCGCGAACTGCTCACCGAATTCTATGGGCGCGAATTCAAGCGAAGCGGAGTTGAGGTTTCGTGACGCGTGCGAGATTTGTACGTTCGTTTGGATATGCCATCGAGGGCATCGTCCAGGCATTTCGTGAAGGTCGCAACTTCAAAGTGCAGTTGTGCTTTGCCGTTGCCGCCATCGTGCTTGGAATAATCTTCCCAATCGAACCGTATGAATGGGCGATCATCTTCGTTTGCATCGGCGTTGTTCTTGGAGGGGAGTGCGTGAACACCTCCATCGAGGCAATCGTCGATCTCGTTTCGCCTGAGTACAATGAGCTTGCCAAACGGGCAAAGGATTGTGCTGCTGGAGCAGTGCTTTTGTGCTCGATAGCGTCTCTGTTCGTTGCAGCTTTCTTGTTCCTGCCCAGGATGCTAGTCGCATTCGGTCTGCTCTAGATAGGAGAGATTCATGTCGTTCGAGGGAATGTTCGATGGTTACAAATCTGGTTTTGTGACATTGATCGGCCGTCCCAATGCTGGCAAGTCGACGTTGTTGAATGCAGTCATCGGCAAGAAGATTGCTATCACGTCGGATACAGCGCAGACAACCCGTCATCGCTTCAGGGCAGTGAAGACGACTGATGAGTACCAGTTGGTTATTGTCGACACGCCCGGTTTGCATAAGCCGCACGATGCGCTTGGAGAAGAGCTGAACACGTCTGCACTCAAAGCGCTCGAGGACGTTGACGTCGTTGCAATGCTCATCGACTCATCGAAGCCTGTTGGAACGGGTGACGAATGGGTGGCCAACCAGCTTAAGCGCATTAAAACGCGAAAATTGCTCGTGCTCTCGAAGACGGATTTGACAGACGACGCGACCGTCGACGCCCAACTCGAAGCAGCTGCTTCGCTCGCAGACTGGGACGGTATTGTACGTTGTTCGGCAGTGAGTGGCGAGGGTGTTCCAGAATTCGAATCAGCTGTAGTCGAACTGATGCCGGAAGGCCCGCAATGGTTCCCCGAAGATATGGAAACAGACCAGCCAATCGAGGTGGTCGTTGCCGAGTTCATCCGCGAGAAGATCCTACGAAGCTTCCGTGACGAGATTCCCCATGCCATCGGGGTGCAGACCGAGGAGATGACGTATTCGAGGAAGAAGGACCTGCACAGCATCCGCGCCATCATCTACGTTGAACATGACAGCCAGAAAGGCATGATCATCGGCAAAAAGGGCGCTGCAATTAAACGTATCGGCACCGAGGCGCGTGAAGATCTCGAGCATATTCTCGGAACGCGTGTCTACCTCGACCTTTCGGTGAAGGTACGAAAGAATTGGCGCCGCGATGCAAATCAGATTCGTCGTTTCGGCTACGGCGAAGGTGCGTGATTAAGCTGAGCTGAACAGCTATCAAGAAAGCTATCAATTCAATATCAATATATTGTGGATGCAGTTTTTCAGGCAGCTCATATGGTGCATTGATCATCTATTTGGTCTAGAATGCTCATGAATAAGATGGAGGGTATTATGCGCTGTCCGAACTGCGAAAATGAGAATCGTGATCAAGCAAAGTTTTGCGACGAATGCGGCTTTCCCCTTACGGGCGCGATAGCGCGTGCCGCAATCGAATCGCTGCCTGATGAGCAAGATGAAGTTCTCGTAGAGACCGAAGAGGCTGTTGAAGAGCTCATCATCACATCCGATGATGCGGAACTCAGTATCGAGGATACGCAGAGGATTGATGTTGCCTCGGATGATTTCGAAAACGAAGAGGCTCCCGAAGAAGTTGATTCCTCAGAGGTTGACGAGCCATTGGAGCAATTTGAGGAAGAAGATGAGCCTGAAATCGCGGAGAACCCTGAGAGCCTAGAGACTCAACAGGTGGAGAGCGAAATCGAGGAAGATGAGCCTGTGCGTTCGTTCGACGAGCAGGCTACAGAAGTGATCGGCGTCGACTTGTCCGGTTTCGATCGCTCTTATGATTACGGCGAGCGTTTGGTCGATCCAGGGTACAGGGAGCCGACGATTGATTGGCGCGATGGCGGCACGATGAAGATGCCGCGCGTCGAAGGCGAAGAACCCCCCAAGAGTCGGGATTACCTTGAGTCTTCGAAAAAGAAGCGTTCGAACAAGCCGAAGATCATCGCCGGCGTTATTGCAGGTGTCGTTCTCGTTGCAGCAATTGTTGCTTTTGCCACGTACCAGATGGAGCTCTGGGGCGGTATTGCGATTCCGAACGTGATCGGGATGACTGAAGCCGATGCGTCGAGCATTCTCGAAGATGAGGGATTCAGCGTTCGTTCCACAAAGGTGAAATCCGATGACACAGAGGGCCTTGTGCTCGTCATGGATCCCGATGCTGGTTCGCGTGCTGAAGAAGGGTCCGAGGTCATCATTCACATTTCAACTGCGCGTGCCGTTCCGTCTGTTGTCGGGAAATCCGAACAGGAAGCCGCAAGTGCAATGGAGGAAGAAGGCTTCACGAACGTCGTGTACGAGAAGCAATTCTCCGATGAACCAGCTGGCACGGTGTTGTCAATAGTTCCTCAAGAGGGTACACGTGCGAAGAGCGCACAAGAGATTATCGTGAAAGTAGCCGAGCCGTACAAGGTTCCCGATATTGCGGGCATGTATCTGGAAGAGGCCCAGACGACGATTGAGCAGGCTGGCCTTACGTACGATTACACGTATGTGAACACGGTCGATTACCCTGAAGGCTCTATTCTCGGGTCGTATCCTGAGGCTGGCACCCAGGTCACAGGCGATACGGTGGTCGTGATTCAAATCGCACGAGCGCGCGGAGCCGAGCTCGAGGGCCTCACGAGGTCCTATCTGGCACCGGGCAACAGCGTGACAATCGGGATAAACAATTACGCTATCGAATCGCTCGATTCGGTCGAGTACATTGGAAACGATACCGTGACCTACACCATGACAGCTCGCCCGTTCACATACATCATGGGTGAGACGGTTTCGATTAGCGCACGTCAAATCTCCGGCGCAATCGTCTGGAGCGAAGACAACACGATAGCGAGCATCTCGTAGCGCCATGGCCTCGAAATCGTATCGAGCACGCGTTGTCGTGCTGAAGAAGACGAAGCTGCGCGAAAAGGATCTCATCGTCACCATGCTCGATGAGAACGGAATGCTCAGGCAAGCTGTAGCAAAAGGTGCACGCCGTCCTGGGGGGTCTTTTGCAGCGCGGCTCGAACTCTTCTCAGTCGTCGATGGATGGTTCGTCGAAGGCCGTTCGCTTGACGTGGTAACTGACGCTAAATTCGCTGAAGGCTATAGCGCTCATCAATTCGGGCTTGAACAAGCTGCCTGCGCCTCGGCTGTTGCAGAGCTCGTCAGTGCTGTTGCTCAGGAGGGCCTTGTCCACGAGCGCCTGTTCGACATGACAACGCTTGCCCTCGAGACAATTGCGTCATCGAACCCAGATGTTGCCGTTGCAATTTGCGTAGCAGACCTGCTTAAAACGCTCGCCATGGTGGGCTTCAGACCAAGTTTCGATACGTGTGTTTCGTGCGGTCGGCGCATCGACTGGGAAAACGCGCCGAGCCGCATGCGCTTATCGATTGCCGATGGGGGAGTCGTGTGCGAACAATGCGGGAGCGTTCCCGACGCGGTAATCGTCGATGTGAACACTATCGTTTGGGCACGAACGATGCTGTCTCGGACGTTCGCGGAGATGGCCGATGATCCTCCAGATGTGTCAATCTCGTTCTCGCTGCTGCAGTTTATTCGGCAATGGGTTCAGGCCCATGTTGGCAAGAACCTGAAATCAGTGGACTACCTTCTCGTGTGCGGCTTGTTCTAGAAGCAATACGATAGTTCTGATGTGCGGAAACTGTGTTTTACATTGTAGGTAAGCGAGTACTTCCGTAGAATGAACAGGCTGCGCAAAAGCGCGGTGACTTCGCTCTTGGTGCTCATGGCCACCTCCATGACCACTCGGATCGAAGCCGAAGGAGCCCCGCAATGGGGAATAGAAAGGTGGAGAAATGGCAGACAAGCTGAGCATTACCAAGGAGCGCACCGCCGAGCTCATTGCAGAGTACGGCAAGGACGCGAACGATTCCGGCAACGTTGAGGTACAGGTCGCTATCCTGACCGAGCGCATCCGCAACCTCACCGAGCACCTGAAGGTCCACAAGAAGGATAACCACACCCGCCGTGGCCTGATGAAGCTCATCGGTAAGCGTCGTGGCCTGCTGAAGTACATCAAGAAGCGCGACATCGAACAGTACCGTTCGCTCGTCAAGCGTCTCGGCATCCGCGACAACATCTAGTGAAGATGAACCCGCGTCAGCGGGTTCTTTTCTAATGAGCCGTATTAGGAAGAAGAATGAGGCTCATGAGGTAATAAAGAGGAAAAAGAGGAAGTAGAGCAAACATGGAAAAAATCGTTGAGAAGTTCGAACTTTATGGCAAGGAATACCGCTTCGAGACGGGCGAGCTCGCCAAGCAGACGACGGGTGCAGTGCTCGTCGGTCAAGGCGACACTACCGTACTCGTGACGGCTGTCATTTCCAGCCAGGAAAAGGATTACGACTTCTTCCCGCTGACCGTTGACTACATCGAGAAGATGTACGCTGTCGGTCGCATCCCCGGCGGTTATCTCAAGCGCGAGGCCCGTCCTTCCGAGAAGGGCACGCTGACTGCGCGCATGATCGACCGTCCGATCCGCCCCGGTTTCGCCGAGGGCTTCAAGCGCGAGGTGCATGTCGTTGCGACAACGCTCGTTGCTGACCAGGAAAACCCCATCGACAACATTTGCGTTATGGGCGCTTCTGCCGCGCTGATGATCGGCGATGCACCGTTTGATGGTCCGTGCGCCTGCGTACGCGTT
>JAZLCO010000008.1:0-36227 GCA_045614225.1 Eggerthellaceae bacterium
TTCTCGGTCGTGGCACCGATGAGCGTGATGGCGCCCTTCTCGACGAAGGGGAGGAACGCGTCTTGCTGTGCCTTGTTGAAGCGGTGGATCTCGTCGATGAACACGATGGTGCGCCCGCCGGCGCGACTCATCGAGTCGGCGCGTTTCATGACCTCGCGAATCTCTTTGATGCCGCTGGTCACGGCCGAGAAATCGATGAACGTCGCTTGCGTTTGGTGCGCGATGACGCGTGCGAGCGTCGTCTTACCCACGCCAGGAGGCCCCCAGAAGATCATGGATTGCACCTGGTCAGCTTCGATGATGCGTCGCAGGACCTTGCCTGGTCCGATCAGGTGTTGCTGACCGGCCACTTCGTCGAGCGTTTCGGGGCGCATGCGCGCTGCGAGCGGCCGCGCGGCGTCGGCTTGCTCATCGAAGAGCGTCACGTCCTGTTCGTCGAAAGAAAGTTGCATGGTTTCCTGTCTTGGCGCGTTGTGAATCGAGCAGCTACGAGTGTACAACATCCGAGCCGTCTGATGGAGTCCGCTCCCTTGAAGAGCTCGTGTTGTCGTCGTTTCGCCTAGGCTTTCGGAATCGGAGCCTTGCCGGCAGCGTAGAGGGCACTGGCGTTGCTTCGTCTACGCCTCGGGAACCGGGACTCTACCTTCAGCACATGAGAGCTGGCGTTGTCGCACCGTCTATGCTTCCGGAATCGGCGCCTTTCCCGCCGCGCGGGCGGCCTCGAGATTCGCAAGCGCAATTTCACGTACGTCGTCGGGACAGGCGGCGGGCTTGCCGGGCTTCGTCTTCCCAAGGATGTTGGTGTAGGCGCCATCGGCCCAGAAGATGTTGCGGCCCAGCATCGCGGTGATGAACGCGTAGATGGGGCTCAAAAGGTTCACGAACGCGAACGGGAAGTACACGAACGGGTTCAGCCCCAGCACGCTCATCTGGTAGGCGCCGCAAGCCGTCCACGGGAACAGCGGCGACCACATGGTGCCGGCGTCCTCGAGCGTGCGCGAAAGCATGTTGCGCCCAAGGCCCATCTCGTCGTACTTGTCGGCGTAGAGCGGTGCCGGGATTCCGATGCCCAGGAACTGGTCGCACATCACGGCATCGCAGAAAATCGAGGTCAGAAGCGTGCACCCGGTGAGCGTGCCCACCTTGTGCAGCATGTGCTTCAGCCCCGAGAACAGCCGCTCGACCGATCCGCAGCGCTCGAGTGCGCCGCCGAACGACACCGCCAAGATCACGAGGCTGATGGTCCACAGCTGGTTGTCCAGGCCGCCCTTCGCGAGTGCTGCATCGAGGAATTCGTTGCCAGTGATGATGTGTGGGCCATAGTGCAGGATGCTGAACAGGTCGGCCATGTTGTAAGGCACCTGGAAGATGAGGGCGAACAGCACGCCTACGAGGATGCTCACTGCTACGCCCACGAGTCCTGGTATCTGCAAGATGCACACGGCGATGATCACCACGATCGGAAGCAACACCAGGGGGTTGACGTTGAATGTGCTGGCAATCGCTTCGCGGATGCTCTCTGCAACCGTGGGGTCATAGCCTGCCGCGCTGATGTTGATGCCCATGAACGTGTAAACCACAAGAGCGATGAGGAACACGGGCCCTGTTGTCGAAAGCATGGCGCGCACGTGGTCGAACAGCCCCGTGCCTGCCACGGCGGCTGCGAGGTTCGTCGTGTCGGAAAGCGGCGAGAACTTGTCACCCACATAGGCGCCCGAGATGACCATGCCGGCCGTGAGAGCAGGGTTAACGCCAAGGCCTGCGCCGATGGTCATGAACGCGATGCCGACGGTGGCGGTGGCCGTCCACGACGAGCCGCACGCCCAACCGACGACGGCGCAGATGATGCAACCGATGGGCAAGAACGTTTGCGGCGTGAGCAGTGCAAGGCCGTAGTAGATGAGCGCAGGGATAGTGCCGCTGATCATGAACGAGCTGATGAGCAGGCCTACGAGCAACAGGATGAGAATCGCTTCCATCGAAACGAGAAGCCGCTCGATGATGCCTTCGAGCATGTACTTGAACGAGCGTCCGTAAGCGATGCCCACGATGCATGCCACCACGATCGAGCAGAGCAGCGGCAGGTGCGCGGCGTCGTACGTTTCGGAGTCTGCCACCCAGCCGAACACGTAGATCATGAGTGCCGTCATGCACAAGATGGGCACGAGTGCCCAGAACATATTGGGCAGACGCACCTCGCGCGCTTTCTTGGCGGGGGCTTCCTCGGCCTTCGGCTTCTCGTCAGACGCTTCCTCGACCTTCGTTTCCTCGTCCTGAGTTTCGTTTTGTGGTTCGTCTTCTTGGACGCTCATCTATGCTCCGTTCTACTACTAATCATACGAAGTATACTCTAGCGCTGCAGTGTACTAAAGAAAACCCGACAAGAATGGCTATCTTTACTGATAGGTTTCGTTTTAGTACCGGTCGAACATCGCCTGGATTTCCGCGGGGTCGTTCGTGCGTGTCAGGGCCAAACGCAACAGCACCGCGGCCTTCTGGGGGGCAAGGTCGTTGCTTCTCACCAGGTTGCCCTGGTAAGCGTCGTCGTGCGTGATCATGCCTGCGCCGATGCGTGAGCTGCGCACCACGGGCACGCCCGTGTCCTCGAGTGCAACGATGCGATCGTTCCACGCTTTGCTGTAGCAGCCCGAGCCAGCTCCGGCGATGACGATGCCGCGCGCTCCGCTTTCAACGAGGAAGTCGAGCAGGGCGGGGTCGGCATCGATGGCAAAATAAGCCACCGCCACTTTGGGCAGCTCATCAATGCTTTCAACCTCGAATTCGGTTGCTGTCGTATGCGCTTTCGAGCTCGCGTTGTAGAAGTGCGGCTCGCCATCGATCATGTAGCCCATGCATCCGAAGTCGCTGGCCGAGAACGCATCGGTCTGGAATGTCGAGATTTTGCGCACGTCGCGTCCGCCGAAGATTCCGTCCGAGAACACGACCATGACGCCGCGCCCGCGTGCTTGCGGGCTGCCTGCCAGGGCAATCGATTGCAGCAGGTTCATGGGGCCGTCGGCCGAGGTGGCCGTGGCGGGGCGCATGGCGCCGGTCAAGACGACGGGTTTGTCGGTCTTTACGACGAGGTTCAGGAAATAGGCTGTCTCGTCGAGCGTGTCGGTTCCGTGCGTGATCACAAACCCGTCGATGTCAGGTTCGGCTGCCATCTCGTCGATAGCACGCGCAAGTGCAATCCAGTGTTCGGCGGTGATGTCGTCGGAGTTGACGTTGCAAATCTGCACCGCCCGTACGTTGGCGATGTCATGCGCGCCTTCCGCCATGCCGACGAGCGCGTTGACGTCGAGCTGACCAGGCCTATAGTTCGTTGCTTTGCCAATCGAACCTGCACCTGCAATTGTGCCCCCTGTTGCAAGCACCACAACGGTGGGGAGCGTCGGGTCGATTTCGCGATAGGCGTCGATGGGTTCGATGGTCACGGGGCGTCCTTTCTTTCTGCGACAGCAATATATAATTGCATGCGCTCGCCATTATCCCGCAAATAGCCTTCATGCAGAACAACGTGCGTGAAAACAGTGCAGCTACGCGCACCTTTCGAAGTTGCATGTATGGTGCATCAGGAGGCGGGTATAATCATTCGCCGTGACTAATCGAGTTTTGCCACATATCGCTGCGTTGGCCACCATGTTCGTGTGGGGCCTCACGTTCGTGTGCACGAAAGTGCTGCTCGAGTACATGACTCCGCTCGACATCCTGCTCGCGCGTACCGTGCTCGGGTTTTTGGCGCTCTGTCTCATCAGGCCACACATCCTGCGTTTGAAAGAGCGCAAGCACGAGCTGCTGTTCGTGCTTGCTGGGCTGACGGGCGTGTTCGGCTACTACCTGGCCGAGAACACGGCGCTCAAGTTCGCCGATGCGTCGTTCGTGTCGATCGCGGTGTCAACTGCGCCGCTGTTCACGGCTGCGCTCGGTTTCATCTTGCTGAAGGAAAAAGGCTTCGGCGTTCGATTTGTGGCAGGCTTTGTGCTGGCCATTTCGGGTATCGCGCTGATCAGCCTGCAAGAAGGGCCTGCGCATGCAAGTCTGACGGGCGTGGTGTTGTGCCTGGTGGGTGCGCTTACGTGGGCTGTTTATTCGATTGTCGTGAAGCGGCTGTCGAACATGGGCTACGAGACCATTGCCGTCACGAAGCGCACGTTCGCATGGGGGTTGCTCTTCATGCTGATCACGCGTTTTGTGGTTGGCGGTGCCTTTCCTTTCGAGGTGCTCACGCAGCCGCTCGTGCTGGGCAATCTGGCATTCTTGGGTTTGCTCGCGTCGGCTGGATGCTTTGTCACCTGGGGTTACAGCGTGAAGCATCTCGGCCCCGCGCGGGCGAGCGCCTATATCTATTTGCAGGCGCCCATGACCGTCATCTGGGCGGTCATCCTGCTTGGCGAGCCCATGAATGCCGTCATCGTGGTCGGCATCGCGATGGTCATCGGCGGATTGGCGTTGTCCCAATAAACGGCTCCGAGGATTGGGTTGTCCCAATAATGGATTGAGGATCGATGCTGTCTCAATAGCAGTTCGAGGATCACTGCTGTCCCAATAACGACTTGGTGGTTTGCTGTTGTCGCAGTGGCTACAGCAACCTGGCGGCCTGCGCTCGATTGAGCTGTGCTATCATCCCACGCTTATGGGATTGACCAGACAAGACATAGTCCAAATGGCGGTGCTGCTCGCAGGGTGCGTGCTCGTGGTGCTCAACTACACGCTGCTCGCGCCGGCGCTTCCCGTCATCATGCGCGAGATGAGCGTGAGCGAGACCACCGTGCAGTGGCTCACGTCCATCTATGCCATGGTAGAGGCGGTCATCATCCCGATGAACGCGTTTTTGCTCGGGCGGTTCTCGGTGCGCAAGTTGTTTGGCGGGGCGTTCGTGCTGTTCACGTCTGCGTCTGCGCTCGCGGCGGTTGCCCCGACGTTCGAGGTGCTGCTGTTGGCGCGTGTGCTGCAGGCGACTGCCACAGGTGTTGCCATGCCCATGGTGTGGACGTTGATCCTGCTCATGGCTCCGCGCGAGAACCGCGGGATGGTCATGGGTATTGTTGGCGTCGTCATCAGCTTCGCACCTGCAATCGGACCGCCGGCATCAGGCGCGCTCATCGACCTGGTCGGCTGGCGTTCGCTCTTCTTCATCGTGGCAGGAATCAGCGTCGTGGTCATCGTGCTCACGTTTGCGTTGCTGAGGAACCGCGAGGGCTTCGAGCGCACAAGCTTCGACGTGCCGTCGATCGTGCTGTCGTCGTTCGGCATGCTCGGACTGCTCTACGGATTGTCGACGATCACGTCATCTAGCACACCGTGGCTTTCCGCGCTGCTTATGGTCGTAGGGCTCGCGCTGCTCGTCGTGTTCGTGCGCAGGCAGGGGACGCTCGAGGTGCCCATGCTGCGCGTCGAGACGCTCAAAACGCGTCGCTTCCGCAACTCCATCATCGTGTGCTGCCTGCTCGAAGGAGCGCTCATCGCAATCGACGTGTTGCTTCCGCTGTTCTTGCAGAACTCGCTCGGTCATACGCCCACTATGACGGGTCTGGCAATGGCGCCGGCGGCAATTGCGGGTGCGGTGACGGGCGTGGTCGCGGGACGCATTTTCGACAAGCACGGCGTGCGGGTCATCGTGCTCGTGGGCGCGGCGCTGCTCGAGGGTGCGGCAATCGCGCTGTGCCTGTGTGGCGCTGACACGTGGGTCGTTGTGGTCGCGGGCATCTACTTCGTCGAGACCATCGGTTGGCAATGTGTGTCCACGCCGTCGAACACATGGGGCATCAACTCGCTTCCCAACGAGATTATTCAGCATGGCAACGCGGTCATGAGCACGCTCATGCAGGTCGGCGCTTCGTTCGGCACGGCGGCTATCATCAGCCTCACGGCATTTGGGCCGCTGTTCGCAAGCAGCTCAGATGCCGCTGCAGTCACGTTCGCTGGGTATCACGTGGCTTTCATTGGCACGGCGGTGCTTTTGGCGGTGGTGGCGCTGGTCATCATCTTCGGCGTGCGCGACAAGGAAAGTGATTAATCTGGCGCGCGGCTCGATAGTCGTTGCGCGGGAAGAGCGTGAATTAGTGAGTCGAAGGCCAGCGAGTTAGTGAGTTAGGGGCCAGGCCCCCGACTCACTCGGCTAATCTTAAGCCGCTGCTGCAAGGGCGACTAGCGCATCGGTTGCCTGAGCTTGCTGATCCTCGCGCGTGATGTCGGCCTGGCCGTCATTGGCTTGATCGCCGTAGTTGCCGTAGTAGGCATGATTGCCGCCTTTGATTACGAGTTCTCGTGAAGAATTGGGCAACAGTTTATGCGCCTGCTCGTATTTGTCGCGGTTCAGCACTCCGTCGTTGCTTCCAACAATCGAGAGAACGCCGCCGTCGAAATCCGACAGGTCGACCGCTGGATACGCTGCAAGGAACGCGATGGCGTCGAACTCGTCGACATGACGTGACGCGTAATCAGCGGCTGCAACGCCACCCATGGAATGCCCTGCGATTACCCATTTGGCAACGTCTGGGAACTGGGCCGTGACCCCTCTCGCCGCATCCATGTCGATGATTGCCAGATTGAAGGTCGGCTTCAGCAGCACGCACAAGATGCCGCGCTGAGCGCACTGCTGCATGAGCGGCGCATACGCTTCAGGCTGCACCTTGCCGCCCGGATAGAACACGAGCCCGGCCACAGGATTGTCGGGCACGAACGCAATGTCGCCGCTCGGGAGCGTGCGCACCTCAACGCCATCGGCGGCTCCGTCCTCGTCGGCAACAGCTGCTAGCGCAACGTTGTCGGCATGGGAGTAATCGTTCACATACCAAACGGCTGCGGCGACGAGCACCACAACTACCACGGCGAGCGCTATGAGGATGCGCTTGGCTATTGTGTTCTTGCTTCCTACCATGTGCCCGCGCTACAGCCGCAGCAGCAGCTCCTTCTCGATGACCTCGCCGTTCTTGATGTACATGCGCGGTACGCGCTTGCTGACGGCGCACACGAGCTCGTAGGGGATGGTGCCGCCTGCAGCTGCCATTTCCTCGATGGAATTGCGCTTGCCGAAGATCTCGACTTCCGACGCGACGCCGACGCCCGGTTTGTCGGTCAGGTCGATCATCGACATGTCCATGCAGATGCGGCCGCATTGCTGCGCAGGACCTTCCGACGTCATGACGATCGCCTTGTTCGAAAGCGAGCGCAGGAAGCCGTCGGCATAGCCGTAGGGCAGCACGCCCATGCGCGTCTTGCGGGTGGTCGTGTAGGTGCCGCCGTAGCTGACCTTCGTGTCGGCGGGGTAGTGCTTGATGGTCTGGACGGCGGTCTTCAGCGACATCACCGGCTCAAGGTCGAGTTCTTGAGCGAATTCGCCATAGCCGTACAGCAGCAGTCCAGGACGCACCATGTCGAGGTGTGTTTTGGGGAAGCGTGCCGTGGCGCCGGTGTTGGCGCAGTGGCGCAGGCGGAACTTCTTGCCCCATTTCGATTCAACGGCATCGATGACGTCCATGAACAGCTTGAACTGGTGACGCGTGTACGCGAGGTCCTCCTCGCCCTCCTCGTCTGCGACGGCGAAGTGCGTGAAAATGCCCTCCGCGTCGAGCCCGGGCATCTGGCAGTCCTCGACGATGTGGCGCACGCCTTCTTCGAAGAAGTCGCCCTCGCACAGGTAGCCCAAACGCGACATGCCCGTGTCGACCTTGATGTGAACCTTCAGGGTCTTACCGATTCGCACGGCCTCGTTCGAGTAGTTGATGGCCTTCGCCTCGCATGTGACGGCTTGAGTGATGTTGTTCTCGATGAGCTTCTCGGTTTGGTCGCGCGGCGTGTGCCCGAGGATGAGGATGGGCATTTCGATGCCGTTGGTGCGCAGCTCCATGGCCTCGTCGATGCTGCTCACGGCCAGGTAGTCGGCGCCGACCTCCTGAAGGCAACGGCTGACCTGCACCGAGCCGTGGCCGTAGGCGTCGGCTTTGACAATGCCCATGAACTTGACGTTCTCGCCGATGTGCGCTTTGAGTTTGCGGTAGTTGCGTGCGAGCGAATCGAGGTCGATTTCAGCCCACGTCCTTCTGAGAGTAGATGCCACGTTTACCGTCCTCCGCTATTGACGTCGGTTCCCATGATACTTCATCGCTCCGCTGTGCTGGTTTGTTTGTTTGAAGGTGTCCATTTCGGTTGGGAAAGTTGCGCTTCCGGGGTGCGGGCTCGTGCGGGCGCTGCCGGCCTTGGCTTACGCCAGGGTCTCGCGCGCGACGTTCATGAATGCGTCGATGATGCTCCACTGATAGGTTTGCTGCTGCCAGCCGAAGCTGATGGGGTACTGGGCGGTCTCGCCGAGCCGCAAGGGCAGGAGCGACGCGAGTTGCTCGTCGGTCAGCGCGGCTTTCGCGAGATTTTCGGGACAGAAGCACGCGCCGACGCCCCGCACGCACAGGGCGAGCAGGGTCTCGGCGTTGCTCGACGTCGCCACGATGCGGGGATGCGAGATGCCCGCACGTTTGAGCAGCTGGCGCTCGATATGGCCGCCGATGTCGTCGATGCTGTTCAGCACGAGCGGGCAGTCGGCGATCGCCTCGTAATCGCCGTCTTCGAACCTGCGCGCCCGCTCGTCCGCCTCGTTGCCGTAGAGCGCCGAGAAGAGCTCGCGCGAGACGAGCATCACGACTTCCTCGCGATAGAACTCGGTGAGCTCGACGCCCGGGATGCTCTCGGGGAAGCTCGCGATGGCGAGGTCGACTTCGCCTTCGATGAGCTTGCGTCGCAGCACGTCGTTCGTGTCTTCGATCAGCTCGATGCGGATGGCGGGGAAGCGGCTCTGGAACGCCACGATGATGTCGGGCAGGATGGTGCGGCCGCGCGTGTAGGTGATGCCGATGCGCAGCACACCTTGCTGGTTCTGTGAAATGTCGCAGAACTCCTGTTGCATCACAGTGTACTCTTCGCGGAATGATTTCGCATAGCGCAACAGGACCTCGCCCGCATAGGTGAGCTCGAGTGGCACATGACGCACGATCAGCTGGCAGCCGAGCTCCTGCTCCAGCTTCGCGATGTTCGAGCTGAGCGATTGTTGGGTGATGTGCAGCTTCTGAGCTGCGCGGGTGAAGCTGCGCTCGCGCGCGAGCATCTCGAAGTACGACAACGACACGAAATTCATCGGCGCTCCTGACAACAGTTTTTACCTGTAACAAGTACCAATAATAACAGTTTGGAAATTAACTTGCCACGCTTTAATCTATGCGTGAAGGGTAAACGTCCCACGTCGGCTTCAAGGAGGCCACAAATGTTGCAGCTCATCGCCTTCGTTCTCGTTCTTGCTCTCATCTATGTCGTCAAAGTTGCCGCAGTAATGCTGTCGCATGAAGAACTCGCCGCTGACAGTGCGGCGTTCGCTTGGGTTCATGCGAAGGAAGGCGACGACGACGCCTCTGCGACGTTGGTTTTCGAGGAAAAGGAAGCCACAGCTTCTACGCCCGATGCGCGTGTTGCTTCTCGTCCGATGCGTCGTTTGGCAGCATAAACGTGCATTAGCGCCGCGCAACCATCACAATCAAACAAGATGGCCTGGAAGGGAATCCTTCCAGGCCATCTTCATTCGCGTTGCGCATCGAGCTTGGATGCGCTGCCAAGTGCGGTGTTACTTCGAGAACACCATGATTATCTCCACGCCACCCATCATTTCGCTCAGATCCATGACCAGGTTGCCGTTGTCGAGTTTCTGGACGGGAATCGTCACGTCGTCAATAACGATGGAGGCGCCATTGGCGTCCAGGGTCCACGAAGCCTCGTCGCCCATCATTGTGGCCTTACCGCCTTGCTCGATGATCATGGTCGTGTCGGTGTCGCCCGACATGGCTGCGAGTGCTTCACTATCGCCGTACATGGAGATGCCCATCATGTTCATGGCGCACAGGTTCCAAGTGCCCACGAACTCGCTCTCAGAAGTGACGGCCTTAGCGCCCTCGGAGGTGACGGCCGGTGCTTTCGCATAGTTGCCATCTTTGGTGAAAATCATCGTTCCGCTGAAATCATCGTCTTCCATGACCATGGACACAGCGTCGTCTTCGTAGCTGAGCGGCGCGGTTGTGTCGTTGATCGTGAGTTCAGCAGTGGTGTCGCCCGTGGCTTTCCATGTGCCGTCGATCGTTTCGTCTTCCATGGTGAAGTTGGCGGAGCCATCGGCGTTAAGCTTGAGGACAACGTCATTACCGCCGATGATCATGCTGAAATCGCCAGCCACGGTGATGCCTTCGGTCTGCAGTGCGGCAATCTTCCATTCGCCGGCGAACAGCTGCTCAGGGCTGGCAGCTGTTGCGCTCGAGCTTGCAGCAGCAGCCGAAGACGCAGCCTCGCTTGCTGCACTCGTCGCACTTGCCGAAGTCGCCGAGTCTGAGCCGCTCGTCGAAGCAGCCGAGCTGGACGCGCTTCCTCCGCAGGCTGCCAACGCCAGGCAGCATACGCACAGCATGGAAGCGCACAGCAGTGCTAGATACTTCTTCATGGTGTTCCCTTTCCCTTGGTTTCTACCCTGGGGAAAGGATACCATGGTAGGGGGTGCCTCGATGCCATCATCTTGAATACAGTTCGGCAACTGATGGGTCATCGAAGCTGCTCAAGCGCCGGCTGTCCAAGGAGTTGAGGCTCATGGGTGACAAGGTCAACATCACAAACTCTGGCAAGCGTGTCAGCAGCAAGAAATCAGACGAGCAGAAGAAGCGCCTCGACGAAATCGAGGACAAGAAGGCCGCCGACCGCAAAGCGGCTTCGGAAGCTGCCGACGCCGAGCGCGAAGCCGCGAAGGCCGAGGAAGAGCGCAAGCGTGCCGAGCGGGAAGCTGAAGAGAAGGCGAAAGCCGAGGCCGAAGAGGCTGCACAGGCCCGTCGCGAGGCTGTCGCCAAGATTGGCGCTGCTGCGCTTTCGGCAGGGGGCGCGGCTGTCAGCTCGGTTGCGGAGGATGCTCGCAAGGGCAAGCTCAAGGTGTCTTCGAAAACCATCCTATTCGCCGTGATCGGCCTTGCCATCGTGGCATTGCTGCTCTTCATCGCGTGGCCGCGGCTTTCCGCGCTGTTGTTCCCCGAACCCGAAACGCATGTCGCCGTCGAGTTGAGCGAGAGCGCCGTCATGGGCAACACGACGGCCGAGATTGGCGATGCGATTCTCGGCGAGGCGCGTCAGAAGCAAGAGCTCGTCGTGTGGGAGCAGGACATCCAAGTCGACAGCGAGATCTCCCAGGCGCTTGCGAACATTCCCATCTTCGCGAAAACCAAGACGGTGCGCAGCTTCGGCACGGGCGTCTACACGGTCGACATGGGGTCGATTGACGAGTCGGCCATCGATGTCGACGAGCAGGCGCGCGCGGTCACGATGAGCATCCCGCACACGCAGCTTCAGTACATCACGAAGGACCTCGAGAGAACCGAGTTCGAGGACACGCAGCATGCCATCCTGGGATTTGGCGACGTGAAGCTCACGCAGGAGCAGCAGAACCTGCTCGAGCGCTCGATCGAGGACGCCATGCGCGCCGAGCTCGAGTCAGATGCCTGCTTCGAGGACGCCGACGCTGCGGCGTTGCTCGTGGTCTATGACGTGTATCAGCCGCTCATTGCGCAGATCGACAACACCTACACGCTTGAGGTGCAGTTCGCGTAAAACCAGAGGCGCTGCGAGCCCGAAAGCTCCCAGGCCGGCAACGAAGACAGCTCTTTTCAAGCATGCCTTAGAATGGGGCGAAAACGACTTCGACGAAGAATCGGGAAATGGCGCCGCATATGCAAATCGAAACAGTCAAGACGGACTCGTTCGCGATGGACTATTTCAAGTTCGGCCAGGGCGAGGAAACGCTCGTGATCCTTCCAGGGCTCAGCGTGCAAAGCGTTATGGGTCTTGCGGATGCCGTTGCGAACGCATACAAGCTGTTGACAGATGATTTCACGGTCTACGTGTTTGACCGCAGGAAGGAATTGCCCGCTGCGTACTCCGTCTACGATATGGCGCAGGATACGGCAGAAGCGTTCCAGGTGTTGGGTCTACGCCACGTGTCTGTTTTGGGTGCGTCCCAGGGTGGCATGATTGCCATGCTGGTGGCCATCGAACATCCAGATTTGGTGCAGAAGCTCGTTTTGTGCTCCACGGCTGCTCGTATGGCAGAAACCCAGTACCAGGCAATCGAGAGGTGGGTCCAGCTGGCAAAGGCCGGGTGCGCAGCGGATCTGTACCTGGCGTTCGGGGAGGCGCTCTATCCGCACGATACGTTCGAACAGTTGCGACTACTTCTGATCGATGCTGCGAAAACCGTGACCGACGAAGAACTGGACCGCTTCGTCATTTTGGCGGAAGGCATGAAGGGCTTTGACGTCACAGGCGATCTGGGCGAGATTGCATGCCCAGTGTTCTTGGTTGGCTCGAAAGACGATCGAGTTCTCGGGGCTGATGCAACAGAGCAGATTGCGCAGCGTTTGAGCGGGCGATCGGATTTCTCGCTTCACATGTATGACGGCTATGGGCACGCTGTGTACGACACCGCGCCGGATTTCAAAGAGCGCGTGCTGCGCTTCCTCGTGTCGGAGTAGCAAAACCGCAATCAACTATCATTCGCAAGCGCCTCGGGCGGATTCGCGTACAATAGAGGTCGCTGAAGATGCTGTCCTTCTGAAAGGATTCTCGCTGTGGGCGACCAGCAGCTTTCGACAATCGTCTCTGCTCTCGGGGGCTTGGGCAACATTACCTCTGCCGCGAACTGCATGACCAGGCTGCGCGTTACCGTCGTCGACGAGAGCCTCGTCGACGAGACCGCCATCAAGCAGAACTCCGCGGTTCTGGGTCTGGTGCACGATCGGCAAGCTTATTACGAGATAGTCGTGGGCCCGGGCAGGGCCAAGACCTTTGCGACCAAAGTGCAAGACATGATGAAGAGTGCCGGCATCGCCCATGGCGGAACGGCGGGTCCCGCCGTGGAAGCGACACCAGACCAGCAGCTCTCGATGCGCGACAGGTTCAAGCGCTTCTGCAAAATCCTCGGTGGTATCTTCGTGCCGATGATTCCCGGCTTCATCGTGTCGGGCATCTGCGGCAGCTTCGCCATGATCATCCAGCAGCTCGTGCCTGGCTACTCAGACAACATCGTCTGGGGATGCCTGTACAACCTGCTGTTCCTCATCCAGCAATCGTTGCTTGCCTACCTCACGGCGTGGACGGGGTATCGCGCTGCCGAGCAATTCGGCGCTACTCCCGTTCTGGGCGGCATGCTGGGCATGATCACCTCCATGAGCAACATCAACGACATCGCTACGTTCCTGGGGCTCTACAACGCCGACTCTCCGCTCAGCTCTATCCTCATGACGGGGAAGGGCGGCGTGTTGGCGGTTGTGGTTGGCGTGTTCCTGCTGGCAAAAGTCGAGCGCCTTGTAGACGACCACATGCCAGACGTGCTGAAAGTCATCGGCACGCCACTCGTCACCATGCTGATCTGCACGACCTTCTACGTGCTCATCATCATGCCCGCCGCTGGCTTCGTGGCATCGTGGCTTTGCGCCGGCATGAATGCCGTATGCATGAGCGATCACGTGATTGTCCGCATCATCACAGGATATGTGGGCGCGGCGCTGTTCTTGCCGTTGGTGGCCTTGGGCATGCACCACGGGTTGGTGGCGCTCTACGCTATCCAACTACAATCAGTGGGATACGTGACCCTCTATCCCGCGCTGTGCATGGCGGGCGCCGGCCAGGTAGGTGCGGCAATCGCAATCCGCCACAAGGCTAAGAAGTGCGGAAACACGAAAGTTGTGGCCATCGCCGATGCGGGCATTCCCGCCGGCTTCCTGGGCGTTGGCGAACCGTTGGTGTACAGCTTGACGCTGCCCATGGGGAAGCCTTTCATCACCGCTGGTCTTGGCGCCGGATTCGGTGGCGCGTTCGTCATGTTTATGCAGGTGGCTGCAACTGCGTGGGGGCCTTCCGGTCTGCTTGGCTTGTGCGTGATGGACGCGGGGCCGGCCGGCATGGCTACGAGCTTGGGCTCCTATGCGATAGGTCTGGCCATCAGCTACATCATGGGCTTCATCATCACCAACGCCGTGGTGAAAGAGCAGGAAGTGGCCGAGCTCTACCGTGACGAGATGTCGGATGCGCAGCAGGCTGCGGATTCCAGCACGCCGGCTTCGACGGCCTCTCAAACTTCATCGGATGTGAAGCAGGTTGCGGATCTGGGCGCGTCGACTCCAACGGGCTCTCAAGCTTCAACAGCAAGCGCAGACGGTGACCTTCCGCCCGCCGAGCCGCCCGTGGGACCTGCAATCGTTCATGGGCAACCCGTCGCCCTGGAAGGCATGATTCTGCTTGCTCCCGCAGATGGTCAGCTCATCGCTCAGAAGCAGATCAGCGACAAGACTTTCAGGGAAGGCTATCTCGGCAGTTGCTTCGGCATAGTGCCGAGTGAAGGTGTCGTTTATGCCCCGTGTTCGGGCGTGGTGGCTCTAGAGACAGAGTCCCACTACGCGTTTGTGATCGAAGATCCGCAAGGCCAGCGGGTCATGACTCACGTCGGGCTCGGTACCGTCAACATGAATGGTGAAGGCTTCGAGCCATTGGTTGACCAAGGCGACTCAGTTGAAGCGGGCGAACGACTGCTGAACTTCGATCGCGCTCTCGTCCGTGCTAGTGGTTACGAAGACACAATCATCACTGCTTTGATGGAAAACGCCTGATTGCGGTGCGAACATCATGGAAAACGTCTCAATGCGCAGAAGGAACATGAAGACAATCAATGTAGTCGCGGCCATCATCAAGCAAGGTGATTGCATACTCGCCACGCAGCGGGGTTATGGCGATCATGCGGGCGGCTGGGAGTTTCCCGGTGGCAAGATCGAGCCGGGTGAGACGCCCGAAGAAGCGCTCGTGCGCGAAATTCACGAAGAGCTCGAGGCGCTGGTCTCGGTCGATTCGTTGGTCACAGTGGTTGACCACGACTACGAGACGTTCCACTTGCACATGCACTGTTTCCTGTGTCACGTGGCGGTTGGCGCGCTCGAGCTCCACGAGCATATGGCTGCAAAATGGCTCGATGCAGATTCCATCGATTCAGTCGGCTGGCTGCCCGCCGACCAAAAAGTTGTTCAGGCAATCAAGGACCAGGGTATTCTCGAAACCTGACGATGGCGGTATCGCAAACGGTTACTTTCCAGCCATCATCAGCTGGAATGCATACTCGGTGGCCTTCTGGGCAATGGGCGCCATGAATGATGCGATGACTTGAGGGTCAAGCGAGTTGGGGTAGCGGAATCCGAAGAAGCAATAGCCGCGATGATACTTGCCATAGGTATCGAGGCAGCGCATCACTTCTGCTTCGACCTCTTCAGTCGTAGCACTCTCGCGTGCCACGGGGCCGTTGGAGTCGAATCCGCCGACAAAGCCGAAGCGATCGCCGTACTTCTCGATGAGACTTTCGATATCGTTGCTGATCTGAACCGATGACCATACAACCCATCCGCAGTCGATCATGTCCTCGACGATTGCTTCAGCGTGCCCGCAGCAGTGATAAATGGGCATCACACCGCGATCGATGCACGCCTGCGCGAAGCGCTTGTGGTGTGGCTTGATCATCGCGCGATACGTCTCCGGTGACATGAACAGGTCCTTCTCGGTGGCGATGTCGTCGTAGTAGGTGATGGTGTCCGGGTGCCAGGCGTCGATGATGTAGTCGAGCGATGCGATCTTGTAATCGGTGATGGCGGTGAGCAGCGCGGTCGTTTCCTCGGGGTCCGCGACGAGTGCGATAAGCGATTCCTCGAAGCCCATGAGGGCGGCTAGGCGCTCGAACACGCCATTGCCGAACCCGAAATCGACTGCTTCGAAATCGCGATTGGGCTCGCCAATCATCTGGCATTCCATGGCATAGGCAGCTTTCCAATCGAACTCAGCAGGGTTGGGGATGGTGATCTGCTCGCGCCACTCGTCGATGTCGGTCAGCGGGATGACGCTCACGTCGGGTACACCTGCTCCGCCACCCGTCGAGGGATACTCCCATTTGTTGCCGAAACCGTCCATGTGGTCGCCGAATTGGTTGCCTTTCTCGATGGCCGGGCCGTTGATTGCGCCGAAGCCCATGACCTTGTTACCGACGAAGCTGTTAGGAATCAGCGGGGTCTCCTCATGGTTCAGGAACTTAAAGTAGTTGGCCTTGAAGTCGAATTGGGGCTGTTCGCTCATGATGACACGCTCCTCTTTGGTTGGAATATACGAATCACTGTTGAAGCTCAATTTACCCATCTGCGCATGTGGTAATTGAATAATAGTCAGTTCAGAGTGTTGTTCCTACGTCCATTCGATACGACTTTTTATCAAATTTGAATAGTCAATTTAGCTATAATGGACAAATACCGATATGGTAGTTAAAGCACGACAAATCTTCCGAACAACGGTGGGGAATACCATGAAGCTGAGTATGTCGATGATTGAACGCCGCTTGACGTCCTACAAGGTCGAGAGCGACATTCAAGAGGATGAGCGAACAATTCACGGCATGCGCTTCATCACGGAGCAGCAAACCGAGTTCTCACGCGACTACATCTACATCGGGCGGGCAGCGGATTATCTGGAAGACCCGCACTACGCAAACGCATTCATTCTGGCGAGTGGTCGCAACAACATCGTGTGCTGGGGATACGACTACGAGGCGCTTCTCAACGATGTGCTTGGCTCTTTCGATTTCTACAACGATGCCGAGCAACGTTTGCTGCTTGCAGCATCGCAGCATGCTCCGCTGAAAGAGATGATGTCTATTGTGGAAGAAATATCGTCCGATCCTTTCGTTGTTTTCGGGATTGACGGAACGGTGTTGGCGAGCGTCAATCCCGACCAAATCGGAAGCTCTCGCATGCGGGAAAACGTGATGGTCAAGAAAAACTTGGGCGCCGACGGCATAGGAGGATATTTCGTCGACGAGGCAGGTGTCGTTCATCACGATTTGTCGTCGGAGCCGTTGTCCATGAGCGACGATGAAGGCAACGTTGCTGTGAGCATGTACCTCTACCACAATCGGGAGCCGATTGGCTTCACAATGCATTTCCCGAGTTCAAGAAGGAACAATGTCTTAGCCCAGGCAATTGATTCCATTTTTGCAGTCTACCTGCCGCAATCGGAGGAATTCACGAGCGCATATTCTCCTCACCAGTCTCAGCGTCTTGCTTTGGCTGACCTTATGAATGGGGGACATGCAACTGAAGAGACCGTGGAGCGGATTGCCGCCACAGTCGGGGGAACAACGGGGCTTGTCGTGGTTTCGGTTGCAAGTCTCGTAATCCAAAACCGCACCCAGCGCATGCTCCTTGCAAACGAGGTGGAGGAATCGCGGGTCGCTTGCGTGGCGTGCGAGATTGACGAAGCGGTTGCTTTCCTGGTGACTGCCGACAACGAAGACGCGCTTGTTGAACAAATCGCGCAGCACTTCAATAGAAAGAGCTTGGCGTTGGGTGTATCGATGCCTGTTGCTGGGTTCGATCGCGTTCAATCCGCGTATCGTCAGGCGATGTTTGCGCTTGGAACGCCGCCCGTTGCAGGCATTCGCCATTGCCGCGACTTGGCGTTGCCGTTTCTCATTGGCACGCTGCAAAAGGAACCGGTTGCCCGCGACCTGCTTCATCCAGCGCTCGGGATGCTCGAGAACTACGACGCCGAGAACGGTGCCGACTTGCTGGAGACGTTGCGCGTTTACGTAGAAACGGGCTGCAATCAGTCGGAGACGGCCCAGAAACTGTACGTGCATTTGAATACGTTGAAATACCGCCTCAAGCGCATAAGCGAGATTGCAAGCGTCGATTTCAAAGACCGCGATGCGCTCTTCCATATCGAGCTGTCGTTCAAGTTGATGTGACGTGCGATCCTGCAACGGAGACCGGGCCTGTGTTGCAGTGCGGGATTTCAACACAGACCCGGTCTCCGTTGCAGGGTTAGTTTGCCATCATGAGGAAACGCAGCATGCGCTCCTTGAAATCCGGGGCGGTGTCGTAGGCGGCGTGGCCAAAGCCTTCGTACACGTGAAGCTCGACACCCCGCCCATCGTTTAGGCGTTCTGCGAGCTCGTCGGTTGCGTCGGCTCCCAAAACCTGATCGTCTTTTGATCCGACCAGCAACACCGGGCATGAGATATTTTCCAGCTCGTCCGAAACGTCGAAGCCTTTCAAGGCTTCCGCCAAGATGACGAAGCGGCCCAGGTCCTCGTCGGTCACGCGTTTTGCGGCTTCGGTCAGAAACGCGCGTAACTGCTCGAACGTCTTGCGTGTGAAAATGGCTTCTCCGAACGCCAAGTACAAGCTTGTCGCGTCCCCGGCTTTTGCCAGATTGATCCACTTCTCGACCGCTTGATATCGAGCTTCCGTCATGCGTGCAGCCGTGGAGCAAAGAACCAGTTTATGCACGAGGTCCGGGTTCTCGATCGCCATCGTCATCGCGATCATTCCACCTTGGGATGCACCGAAGACGGATGCCTGATGAAGGTCCAGTGCTCGGAGTGCCTCAGCCGTATCCCGCGCCATCTCACGCACAGAGTAGGAAGCAGGCAATTCCTTTCTGCGGTCGAACACGTAGATCGCGAAATCGTCCGTTAGTGGCTGATACGCACTGACGACAGCGTTCGCGGAAATCATGACGCTTTGCACGCTGAGACCGGGAATTATCACAAGCGTTCGCTCGCCTTGCCCGAACTTGCAATAGTCCATGGTGAACGTGTCCGTCTTGACAGTTTCAATCTGCATGTGCGGCACCAATCCTCGGGTTTGCTTCCGCATAATTTTAAGGCACGGGGCGAACAGGGGGAGGGCGGATCGTTCGCGCGCCTGTTGAGTTCAATCCGCAAGCTTGCGTGAACGATTGTCCGTTCCCTGTTCATCCAACTGCCGAAAACGGCAGGGAAGTACTATCATCGAGGGAGACGCAACAAAGAAGGAGACCGCCATGACCACGTGCTTTTTCCCGAGCTGCAAGGCGTCGGCCCAGTTCAAGCAGGCGAGCAAGGCTGCGAGGGCGTATGTGAAAGAGAAGCTCGGGGTTGGCCCCATCGGGTGCTGCAGGCCCAATCACACGAAGCTGACTCCAGATGACATGGCGGTCGTCGTTTGCAACAACTGCGCTTTGATCATCGAGGAAAACACCGACGCGGAATTCGAGTTTCTGTGGGAGGTCATCGACCAAGACCCGGACTTCCCGTTCCCAGACTATCAGGGTGAGAAGATGACCGTGCAGGATTGTTGGATTGCCTTCGACAAGCCCCAAGCGCACGATGCGGTGCGCTCGCTCATGCGCAAGATGAACATCGAGGTCGTCGAGCTTGAGGAGAACCGTGAGAGCTCGAAGTTCTGCGGGCCCAACCTGTGCGCTCCTTGCACGGAGAGCAACGCAGAGCTTGCTCGCAAGCGCTACGTCGAGGAATTCCCGCACATGTTCACGCCGATGGATGCTGACGAACAGGTTGCGCACTTCCATAGCCATTGCGAGCAGATCGAGACGGACAAGGCAGTTTGCTACTGCAAGTTCTGCGTCGACGGCATCAACATGGGTGGCAAGACCGGCGTGCATCTGCTCGAGTTGCTGTTTCCAGGCGCTGCAGGGGAGTAGTTGGTCCGGACCAGACAGCTCACCTGGTAAGTGTCTGGTTCAGACCAGACGACCAGACAGCTCACCTGGTAAGTGTCTGGTCCAAGAGAACCGCTTTCCTGGTACAAGAATCAGTTGCACGGCACGGCGAAGTAGCTGGTGCCGCAGCTCAGCGTCTTGTATCGGCCGGTGCTGACCAGGTCCATCATGGCGTTCGCAAGCTGCATGTCGTCCAGCGAGAACATCGTCTGAATCTCGCGGGCAGCCACTTTGCCGAACCGGTCCACGTACGTTTCGAGCGCGCCGATTGAGTACTCCGCATCGCTCAAGGTGATGTCTCCGCCCGTGACGAACGTGATGGCTTCCTTGAGTTCCTCGAAGCTGTGGTAGCCGTGCATCGAAATGCGGTTTTCGCCGTACTCCATCAGCAGGGTGGGGAAGGCCATCACGCCATGAAGCCGGCATTCGTCGACGCCTTCCTGCAAGACGGGGACGGCTGCGTCGCTCTCGATGTTCTCGCGGAACTGCGCGACGTCTATGGGGAATTCGCTTGCCAAATCCACCTGGTCGTCGATGGTCGCCAGGCTTCTGCCTTCCGCGAAGATGCACTCGCGCATGCGCCTCAGGTACGCTTCGGCGATGTCCTCATCGATCATCTTCATTGCACAGTACGCCAAGCTCAGCGGCAGCGAGATGAGCTCTTCGGGATTGCATTCCATCAGGTTGTCGACAGTGATGGGCATGCCGACCGCTTCCGCAGCCTGCCTGATGTAGTTGGAAAGCATGGCGCGGTAAAACTCGAAGCGCAGGTCGGCATCAATGCCGTCGCCGATGATCTCGTGGATGCTTGACGAGAGCACACCCATGACGATGCGGTAATCCAGCTGGTCTTCGAGCAGCACACGAACCTTGCGCATCTCAGGCTCCATGGCATAGCACCAGAAGCAGAGCGGATCGGTGAAATGGGCTATTTTGAGTTTCTTCTCCATGGTTGAAGGTTACCACCGTTGTTAGCGAAAGGTGAGGAAAGCCTCTCACTTTCGTCGCTATTTAACACCCGAGCGCACGCCCAGCGCAGCAAGCTGGACGCGCAAGCGCTCGTTGTGTTCGGCGCGGCTGCCGAACGAGAGCTCGTTGTTCACCCATTCGGGTCCGATGTACCGCACGAGGTCGGCGATGCCCGGGTCGATCCACGGTTCGTGACGGTCGATGTTCAGCACATGGCGGTACGATGACGTGAACCGCTGCATGTAGTCGCCCGTGAAATCCTCGGGCACGAGGCCAAGCGTTCGCTCGACGTATTCCCCCGACAGCGATTGGTGCAAATGCAACCCACGGACCTTATTCGCCACGTCGCCATGCGCATCATAGCAATCGCGGATGTAGTCCAAGGCCTGCTTCTGCGTGCGCAGCTTCGTGTTCGTGCTCATCAGGTGGCCGATGTCGAGCATGATGCCGACATTGTCGTATTCGATCCCATCAAGCAAGCGGCGTGTCATCGCTGGGTCGCAGAACGTGAATCCGGGCCACCACTGGTTTTCGACGAGCAGTGCCAGGTCGGTGTCCACGCCGTCGATAATACGATTGATCAGCTCGCACGCGCAGTCGCACACCTGGCGGTCGGTATGGCTGAACTCGTGGGTGAAGCACTCGCGCATGCGCACGTCGGACACATGGAACACGACGTATTCCGCCCCGAAATCGATGGCGCGCTGCAAATCGCGACGGAAGCGCGTCACGAGCTCGTCGGGCGTTTCGGCCCCGTAGCAGTCCTTCACGGCTTCCCATGTGACAAACTCGTCGAGCAGCGCTTCCTTCTTGCCAAGCCAGAAATCGACCCACGTGGAGAAGAACAGCATGTGGTAACCCACCACGAGGTCGTTGGGAAGCATCTCGGCCGCCTCGTCCTCGTGCCCCCACACGACCTCGACGCCGTCCAGGCCGAGCTCGGCGCAATCGCCGGCAAGCGCAACGGCGTCGCCATATTCGTCGAGGCATCCGTCGTACACGGCGAAGTTGGTCAGCAGTTTCATGGTTCGCTCCACAAGATGGCGCTCTATCTGCAACTCTTCCGATTATGACATGGTAATCGAGGGGTTGCACCTTGTATAATCGTCAATGTTGTAAGAGGGAATCGGGTGAGAATCCCGGACGGTACCCGCCGCTGTGAGCGTTTGAGTTGCGCATTCGCGTAGTCACTGGGGCGACCTGGGAAGGCAAGGATGTTGCGACAGTCGCGGTTTCGCGACGAACGCGAGTCAGAACATCTCGACACATAGGCAGGCTTATCGAGCGGGGCTGCTCGCAAGGGTTTGCTGAAGACGGCGTATACGGGCCGTGGCGTTTTTCGTCACGGCCCGTTTGTATGCAGCAAGCAAAAGGGAAGGCGAAAGGGGAGGGACCAAATGAACAAACAACCCAAGTTGCTTTCAATTATCGTCGTGGCATTTGCGCTCGCGGTGATGTTCGCGCTGGCTGGTTGCGGCCAACAGGCATCGAGCTCGTCGGCCGCCGCGTCGAGCGAAAGCGCATCTGCAAGCGCGGCATCTACGAGCGCAGCGTCCACCAGCGCTACAAGTGCCTCGACCACTGCGGCGTCGACCAGCGCTGCCAGCGCCTCGACCACCGCAGCGTCCACAAGCGCCACCAGCGCCTCGACCAACGCAGCACCTGCTGCCGTGTCGACCGGCGCCGCCAGCGCTCCGGCAAGCGAACCGGCATCCGATGAAGTCTCCTATACGATCACAATCGACGCGAGCGATGCTGACAAGGGCGTGTTGTACGAAGCCAGCAGCACGGCGAAGAAGGGCGCAACGGTGTACGACGCCCTCGTCGATACGGGTCTCGACCTGACGGTCGCCAGCTCGTCCGGCTCCACGTACGTTGACGGCATCGATGGCGTCGTTGCCTCCGAGGTGGGCCCGAATGCGGGCTGGATGTTCACCGTGAACGGCGAGATGCCCAGCGTTGGCGCCGATGCTCTGGAGATTGCCGACGGCGACCAGATCGAGTGGACGTTCACCGCTGATTTCACCAAGACTCAGTAACCGCTCAGTTCGATGGCGAAGGGCTTGTTCGCAACATACCACCCAGCAGTGTGCATGCTGTTCTTCCTGACGGCGATTTGCTTCACATTCAGCACGCAGCATCCGGTGTATGTTGTGCTGTCCTGCATAATGTCGGGCGCATACCTCGTGTACTTGCGGGGTGTGCGCCCGTTCTTGCGTTCCATGGGCATGTTCATTCCCATGGTGCTGTTCGTCGGCATTCTGAACTCGCTGTTCAATTCGGCTGGAGCGACATCGCTGTGGAAATGGGGGCCGTTCAGCGTCACCCTCGAGGGCGTGGGCTACGGCCTTGCGGTTGGGGGCATGCTGGTTGCCATCCTGCTGTGGTTCTCCTGCTACAACGAGGTCATGACGGAAGACAAGTTCACGTACCTGTTCGGGCGCAAGCTGCCCACCATCTCGCTCATGGTCTCGATGATCTCGCGCTGGATTCCGCGCATGGTCAGTCGCGGGCATTCGGTCTACGACTCCCAGGAAGCGCTCATCGGCGCCTATGACCAAACGAAGAGCGGCAAGATGAAACGGAGCCTTCGCATGGCCACGGTTCTCACGGGCCTCGGCATGGAGGATTCCGTTCAAACGGCAGACTCCATGTGCGCCCGCGGCTACGGTGCGACGTCGCGCACGTCGTATGCGCGTTTCAAATGGCATACGCGCGAGCGGATCGTGTTCGGCTTGCTGATCGTGTTGCTCGTGGTGAACGTGGTGTTGCTTGTGACCGGAACAGGGTCGTGCAAGTTCTACCCACGCGTGTCGGCCATCGAGCCGCTGTGGGGCTATCTGACGTATGCGCTGATGCTGGGCTTGCCATTCTTGGTGGAGCTCGAGCGTTTCAAACGGTGATGAGGTGAGCGGCTCGACGGATGGAGATGGGAAACAGGTCGCATCCGCATCCGTCGGTTCGCTCGCATGACAGGAGGGTTGGATACCATGCCCGAGTACGCGCTTGAAGTGCAAGACTACTCGTTCTCGTATGGGAAAACGGGCGTAAACGTGCTGAACGGCGTGACGTTCAGCTTGGACAAGGGCTCGTTCACGGCGCTTTGCGGCGTGTCGGGCTCGGGCAAGTCGACGCTTCTGCGTGCGTTCAAACCCGAGCTTGCCGTGGCAGGCGAGTCCAGCGGGCAGATCCGCGTGCTCGGCGACGACCCGTACACGTTGAGCCCCGTCGAGTCGGCCACGCGCGTCGGCTTCGTCATGCAAGATCCCGAAAACCAGATCGTCACCGACACGGTGTGGCACGAGCTGGCTTTCGGTTTGGAAAACATCGGCATGGACACCGAGACGATGCACCGCCGCGTTGCGGAAACAGCGCACTTCTTCGGCATCGGCGGCTGGTTCGACCGCAGGACCACCGACTTGTCGGGCGGCCAGAAGCAGCTTTTGAACTTGGCTGCCATTGTGGTCATGCAGCCTGCCGTGTTGGTGCTCGACGAGCCCACGTCGCAGCTCGATCCCATCGCCGCGAAGGATTTCTTCGACGTGCTCGAGCGCGTGAATTCCGAGCTCGGCATAACGATCATCATCATCGAGCATCGCCTCGAGGATGTGTTGCCGATTGCCGACCGCGTGCTGTTCCTGCAGAAGGGTGGTGTGCTGGTTTACGACGGCGACCGCGATGGTTTCGTGCGCATGCTCGTGGGGAACAGCGAGGGCTTCAGGGGCGCGCTGCCGGCGGCGACGCGCATGGCCGCTTGCCTGGACCGTGCCGGCTTGAACATCGACGAGGACACTCCTTTCCCCGTGACGGTGCGCGAGGGCCGCACGTTCATCGCAGAAGCTGTGGAACACGCGCGCGAAGTGGATGGCTGCGAGATCGCATCCCATCCGATCGGGCGCACGGTTCCTGCCGACAACGTGGCCATTTCCGCACGCGACCTGTGGTTCCGCTACACCAAGGAGATGCCGTTTGTCCTGCGCGGCGTCGATTTCGACGTTCATTCTGGCCGCATCGCAGCGCTCGTCGGTGGCAACGGCAGCGGCAAGTCAACGTTGCTTTCGGCGCTTTCCGGCATCCGCAAACCTGAACGTGGGCGCATCGCCAACCCGCGCAAACTGCACATTGCCCTAATGGCGCAGAACCCGAAAATGCTGTTCGTGCATGACCGTCTGGTCGACGACTTCCTGGAATGGAAGGACATCGGCAAGTATTCGGAGAAAGACGTCGACGATATACTGGAGCGCTTCGGGCTGGCTGAGATGCGCACGCGGCACCCCTACGACCTTTCGGGTGGCGAGACGCAGAAAGCCGCGCTTGCCAAGATCCTGCTGCTGAACCCTGATGTGCTGCTGCTCGACGAGCCGGTCAAAGGCATCGACGCGCTCGCGAAGAAGCAAATCGGCGAGATCTTGACCGACCTGGCCGTGAACGAGGGCAAGGCGATCTTGCTGACAGCTCACGACCTGGAATTCGTGTCGGAAACTGCGCACACGTGCTCGATGATGTTCGGGTGCGAGGTCACGTGCACCCAAGACGCGCACGGCTTCTTCGTGGACAACCTGTTCTACTCCACACCGACGGCGCGCATTGCGCGCGGCACGCTCGAAGGGTGCGTGACCACAGCTGACATTGCCGCTTCGTTCGATGCGAACGGAGGCTCCGACCATGAGTAGCGCTGTCGTGAACGAGCGGCCGAAAATGGGCAAGTTCGGGCGCTTCATGCGAGCCATCGAACCGGCGGTGCTCGTGGCGCTGCCCATCGTCATGTTGATTTGCGCGTGGCTGCATGTTCCGAACGCAGCCTTGATAACGAGCGCATGCGCCATCGTCGCTCTCGTGCCGTTCTTTGCAAGCTTCGAGGCCGAGCGCCGTCGCGCGCGTGACATCATGCCGATCATCGTCATGACTGCGCTGACTGTTGCCGGTCGTTTGATCTTCGCTCCTGTTCCGGCCATCAAGCCTGTGACTGCGCTCATCATCATCACCGGGTTGTGCTTCGGACGCGATGAGGGGTTCATCACCGGTGCGCTGGCCATGCTCGTGTCGAACATCTTCTTCGGGCAAGGGCCGTGGACGCCTTGGCAGATGTTCACGATGGGCCTCATAGGCTACCTTGCCGGTGTTTTGGGAAGCCATGGACTGTTGAAACACCGCTGGTCGATTGGCTTGTTCGGGTTCCTGATGGTGTTCCTCTACGGGTTCATCTTGGACACGTGGACCATTGTTGGCTTCGTGTCGAACGCGAATGCCGCAAGCGTGTTCACCACCTACGCCGCTGGTTTTGCCAACAACCTCGCGAGTGCGATTGGCACGGTGATCTTCCTCATACCCATTGCGATTTCCTGGCCGCGCATGTTCAACCGCATAAAGAGCAAGTACCAGATAGGCCCTGCTGCGTAAATGAGTCACTTTGACTGTCAAAGTGACTCATTGAGTCGGTGCCCTGACCCCCGACTCATTCAGGCAGCCCTCTGATGCAGGTGCGGTTACGCAACGACAAGCCGCGCAATCGTTTCCTCGAAATGCGAAAGCATCTCTTCGAGTGTCAAATCGCCGAACTCGCCGACGAGCCAATCCAGGTAGGCGTAGGTTACGCCTGATGCCACCATGTCGGCGGTTATCGTAAGGCGCGTGCCTTCCAGATCGCCCGACCGCTTCAGCTCCTCTTCGAAGATATGGCGAAAAGCGATGCGGAACCTGTTTCTGAACTGCTCGAAGCCATCCTCGCGCGCTACAAGTCTGAAGAAGTCGATCTCTTGCCGCATGAGCTCGGTGGCTTTCTCGAACAACATCGACACATCGGTGCTGCTTTGGCCTGTGTTTGCGTCAAGGATGGTTGCCGTCATCTCGTCCACGTACTCCGACAAGATGTCGCCGACCGTGTCGTAATGCGAATAGAATGTCATGCGGTTCACGCGAGCGCGCTCCGTCAACTCCTTGACGGTGATGGTGGCAGTGCCCTTCTGCTTGACCAAATCAATGTAGGCGCGTCGTAGCGCTTCGCGGTTCTTAATGAATCGAAGGTCGTTCGAAGTTCTATACATTGCAGGTTCGCCTTTTGCCGTCGTTTCGTAGGTCATCAATAATCAAACATATGATGCTTATTAATCATATGCTAAAAAATGCTCATTGTCCTGCTCTTCTGGCGTTTGTACATTAGCTCCCAGATGAAAGTGCGACTCGAAAAGGGAGTTGCACAGAGAGCTGCGATCGGCAGAAGGAGTTGCATCCACAAGTGCGACCCGCAGAGGCGGTCGCGCGCAGGTGAGCAAGGAGAGTGAAATGGGCTACTTCATCGCAATGTTGGTGGCGGGTTACCCGACGGGTGACTGCCTACCGGAGAACTTCATCGAACATCTGACTCCGGGGGCACCCGACTTCGCGTTCACGTTGACCGCGGTCGTGCTCGCAGTCGTGTTCGGTCTGCTGGTCTACATCATCCCGATCATCCTGACCGAAACCGAGCACATCCAGCCGTATCCGCTGTGGCTGCACTGCTTCTACTGGGCGGCCGACTTCATGGGCATCTGGGTGTTCCTGCATGCGTTCTTGACCAACGGCTACTTCTACATGTTCGGGCTGCTGGCTGTCGGCGAAGCGATATGGGTCGCGATGGAAACGTACTGCCTGCAGCGCGCTATGACCTATGAGCGTGAGCTCAACTGGGATTCGAGCTGGGACTTCAAGAAGCGACTCACGAACATCATCCTGCTGACGCTTGCGTTCTTCGTGGCGCTCAACCTGCTGCGTGTCGAGTTGCATGACCCCACGATGTGGAAGTTCTGGATCTTCACCCAGGTGCTCATCACCATCGTGCCCGGTCTCGTGCTCGAGAAGCGTGGCTATCGTCTGGGCAACGCGCGCATCCTCAACATCGTGTTCGTGTGCGTGGCGCTCGTGTCGTTCAACCCCTGGTGCAACATGTGGATGGCTATCGCGCCCGACTACTTCACGGTTGCCGAGAACCCCTGGTACTACATCACGGGCGTCGTGTGTCTGTTCTTCGCGCTGCGCGGTTTGATCATGTACGAGAAGCTGCCGGCCAAGCCTGAAGTGGTGGAAGCCACGGGTAAGAAGCCGTTGTTGAAGTAAGCAATTAAGCCGATATAGGTCTCTCTGCCAATCCCAGGTTCTTCTACGCCTACAACGCCGTACGCCACTGCTTGGGTGTCATTCCGTACATCTTCTTGAACAGGCTCGTGAAATGTGACTGCGAGCTGAATCCCAGGTTCGACCCGATGTCGGAGATGCCTATGGTGGTGTTTCGAAGCAGCGTGGCCGCCTCTTCCACCTTTCGGTTGCGTATATATGTTGCCAGTGGCACGCCTTCTGACTCTCTGAACAGGCGCGATAGGTAGTCCACATTGAAATGGAACTGCTCGGCCACGGTTGTCGCGCTCAGGTCCTCGTACAGTCGCTCGTCGATGAACTGCTTGCATAGCTGAACCTGCTTGTACTTTCCCAGGCTCTTGTTCGAGCCGTTTACGGCCGCCGCGTAATCGTGTAGCAGCTGCCCGTTCATCTTCCGAAGTCCCTCGAGCGACTCTTCTTCCATGGCCATCTGGGCGAATTCGAAATACAGCGCTGCGGCGTCCTCCTCGCGCAGGCCGCCCCAGACAGCGGCAAGCTCCATCTGAGCCCACCAGTACAGAAACGACACGCGCGCAAACTCGATGTTTTCGCCGATTGCCTGCGCCACGTCCCGCTCGACTTCAGGATTGTCCAGAACGCTGTCGATCCCATCGGGGTTTCCGTAACGTATACAGTGTTGGAAGTACGATTTGAGCGCAAAACCTTTCTTGACAGCATAGTCGGTGGCTCGAGTGAACTCACTTTTATCAATAATCCGACTCATTTTTATCTTAAACCCATCCTATTCTTTGTTAATAACGGTAATTGCACAACAAAAAATACTTATAAACAGGGATTATTTTAAACTTAATAACAAAAGTCTGATTTATGAAAAATAATTATCTGAAAAATAATATATCGAATAATTGACCTGCAATATCGTCTTGAGCCATAGCAGTCCAGCGTTTTGAGAAAACTAAGAAAGGAGACTGGCTATGGGAAAGCTCGATGGAAAAGTGTGCATCATTACTGGTTGTGCAAGCGGCCTGGGCAAACAGGAGGCCATCCGCTTTGCAAGGGAGGGCGCGAAGCTCGCCATCTGCTCGCGCACGGTTGAGAAGCTCGAAGAAACCAAGCGCATCTGCGAGGAAGCCGGCGCCGAGGTGCTGGCGTTCCCGTGCGACGTCACGGTGGCCGAGCAGCGCGAGGCATTCATCAACGCTGTGGTCGAGAAGTACGGCACCATCGACGTGCTGGTCAACAACGCTCACACCACCACTACGCTGCTGCCCTTCCTGGCCAAGACCCTCGACGATCTTGAGCTCGAAACCAAGTGCTGCATCTATGCGTACTTCCACTTTTGCCAACTGTGCGCTCCGCACATGATGGATCACGACGGCTACGGCGCCTCCATCATCAATTTCAGCTCCAAGGCTGCCCTTGAAGGTACGCCTGGCCACTCTGTGTACGCTACCGTCAAGGCTGCCGTGGGCGGTCTTACCCGCACGCTCGCCCGCGAGCTGGGTCCCCTGAACATCCGCGTGAACTCTATCATGCCTGGCGGTTTCACCGACAATTGCGAGGCTGGCCTGTTGCTTCAGCCTGAAGACATCCAGGAATGGGCGAAGGAAGCCTTCAAGGCCAACCCGCTGGAGCGCATCGGCGACCCGTACGAGGACGTGGCCCCCATCGTGGTGTTCCTGGCGTCCGATGACAGCCACTGGATGACCGGCCAGCTGGTCGACGCCGACGGTGGCAGCTGGTTCATAACCGGCTAACAGCGCAACGCTTTCATTCATCGCAAGAAAAAGGAGGAAGCAAAAGTGAAATTCACGTACACCGATGCGGACAAGCTGTCGTTCGAGAACGCTTCCGACGTCCGCATGATCGACGACGACTCCGGGCTGCGCCTGTTCCGCGGTATGATCAGCCCGTGGGACGCCATCAAGTCGTTCAAAGAAACGTTCTACTTCCAGACCCGCAGCGCCGCGCAGATGATTGTCGCGTTCGTCAACGCGCTGCAGATTCTTGAGCCCGACCAGGAAAAGCGCCAGGCGCTCCTGTCTGGATGGTGGAAGGGATCCATGCTGGAGACCTGGGGCCCCGAGGACAAGATGGGGCAAGTAGCAGGGTTCGAGGAGGACTTCTCGATTCCGCCGTTCATGCAGAACAGCATGTACCGCCCAGCAAACTATGCCGACTGGGGCGACGAGTTCCAGGGCATGCCGGGCTACATCCGCTACGCCTCCAGCGACCGCATCGAGAAGGAAGTCCACGGCTGCTTCATGGACATCGCTGGTCCGGACGCCTGCGACCTATCCCAGGGTGGCGGCCAGTACTTCTGCAAGGGCCTTATGGGCAAAAACGGTGAAGGTTATGACGAGTGGAACGGCTATCTCGTCCAGCGCAAGGGCTGCGGCGACCCGGTCTGCCGCGTGGTCTGGGAGCGCGCCTCCAAGTTCGGCGAGCACAAGAACCATTGCGCCGAGTGCCAGGGCTACGACTGGGAGGAGTGGGGCCCCACGGCCACCGGGTATTCCGACGACTTCCGCACGCCCAAGAAGGAGTTCGCCGAGTGGACTGACACCGGCTATTTTATCGCCGCGCTGGGACAGGAATGGTCGGCCGGCGAGATGTTCCAGCAGGCTGGCACCTGGTCGCGTCCGTACACGAACCAGGTCATCGAGGGTCTGCGCATCCGCGGCGGCGGGCAGATCAGCGACTACGACGCCCACGTGGTGAAGACCATGCTCGATGCGTGCGGCAAGACGCAGTTCGCCGAGTTCGTGACCCGCAAGGCAATCCGCGACTGGATGAACGTGCCCGCTGATGTGGACGACGGCCGTGTAATGGCCGGTTACATCTCCATGCTCTGGCAGGCCATGGCCGCCGAGTGGAGCTTTGCCGAGTTCACCGAGGAGCGCGCCGTCATCGACGCCGACGCCACACATATCTGCATGTACGGCCAATACCCCGAGCTTCCCGAGTTCTACGAGGCGCTCTTCAACGGACAGGTAAAAACCCTGGTCAATACCATGTGGGTTGTGCGCTTGGACCGAGAGTACCTTGAGGAAGAGAACGTAGCTCGCTTCATCGTCGAGAGGGCCGTATACGGTAACCGCCGCCAGAAGCCCGATTACGACTACGACCGCACGGCTGAAAACGCCGCCAAGGTCAAAGCGCGCGAGGAGGAGCTCGCCAAGATCAAGGCGCGTCTGGGAGAGGAGCAGTAGAGATGTTTTACCTGTATCAGGATGAGTCCCTGCGCACCCAACACAACACCGTGCGCAATGCGGTGGGCTGGTACGACTTCACCCATCGCCTGTTTGAGGTGACCGGACCCGACGCGCTCGGCTTTTTGAACAAGATGTATTTGGCCAATCTGGACAGTCTGGCTGTAGGCAAGGCAAAGTACACGCCCATGCTCGATGAGGACGGTTGGATCTGTGACGACGTCATCATCTTCCGTCTTGCCGAGGACGCTTTCTGGGTCTCGACGCTGTACGGCAAGGACCTGGTAAAGCGTTACAGCTGGTACATCGACGACTTCGATGTGAGCTACGAGGACAAGACGTCCGATATTCGAATGTTCGCCGTGCAAGGTCCCAAGTCCCGCGAGGTCGTGGACGCCGTGATCGACGGAAGCGTTGACGAGATGAAGTTTTTCTCCATCAGGGAGGACGCCGTCGGCGCGATTCCCGTGCACGTAGCCCGCGCCGGCTACACGGGCGAGCAGTGGGGCTTCGAGTTGTACGTGCCCGCAGAGAACGTTGAAGGGGTTGCGGCTAAGTTGGACGCTGCAGCGGCAGAGCAGGGCGGCATGCATGTGACCGAGATCGACGTCATGGCCATGACGCTGCCAGCCGAAGCCGGCTACTACCTGATGCTCGACCTTCGCCGCTGCACGCCCTACGAGGTGGGCTTCGACTCCATGGTCGACTTCAAGAAGAACTTCGTGGGCAAGCGTGCACTGCGCAAGGCCAGCCGCCAGGAACCCGCGCGCGAGCTGGTGGGCATCGAGGTACCCGACTACGACGCCGTTATCTACGGCGGTCCGGACCGCAAGGGCAACGAGGTTTACAAGGATGGCGAGCTCATCGGCTACGTGACGAAGTTCACTTACGGATTCACCGTCGAGAAGAACATCGGCTATGCCCTGGTGAAGAAGGGCTCTGTGGAGCTCGGCGACGTGGTGAAAGTCGGCAAGTACGACGTCGTCATCACGCCTAAGAAGCATCTGAATCGCTAAAGGAGGCAACAGCGAAGGTCGCTGTGCAAAAAAGAAGGAGGCATCAGCTATGATCACCATCAATTCCAAGGTCAAGGAAATCTGCGAGAACCCCGAGGCTCTAGCCGTCGTCAAGGGCGTGTACCCTGCGTTCGACGAGACGAACCCCGGCATGAAGCAAGCATACGGCATGTCGCTGAAGGCCCTGCTGGCTTTCCCCGCCACCAAGTGCCCGAAGGAAGCCCGCCTGGCCATCGCCGACGCGCTCGAGGACGCCGAGATCGAGTAACTCGGTAAGGACAGTTTTACAAAGAATCCTCCCTTGCACAGTGGTGGCATAAGATCTGATGGTTAGCCGCTGGCCGCGAGATCTTGGCTGGCTAGCCCAAGATAGTGCAAGGGAGGATTTGCTTATTAAAGCCGGCCAAAAACATGCGAGACATTTGGCCTGTCCCCAATGGCATGCCATGCTCAAACACTTTGCGACAAAATGCTATAATTTGCGTAAAAATTGGCATAATCTCGTGAAAGTGCGCAAATATGAATAGCTTTGTATTCAAGGCAGGTAGGCTTCCCGGTGAGACCATGCGCGACGTCGCCGCTCGTGAAAAGCAGCTGCGCAAGGCCAGGCGCTTCACTCAAACACAACTTGCTGAAAAGGCGGGCGTGAGTCTTGGATCGCTTCGCCGTTTCGAGCAAACGGGGCAGATTTCGTTCGAATCGCTTGTGTCCATCGCGTTTGCGCTTGGATGCGAAGACAGCCTGGAGCACCTGTTTTCAAAGCCGGCATACACCTCGATCGAGGAGGTGATAGCCGATGCCCGGAAAGCCCGATGAGAGCCTTGCTGTGCTGATCGACGACGTGCGTGTAGGCACGCTCGCCGAAACGCCCGATGGGCTTGTTGCTTTTCAATACGATTCTGGGTGGTTGCGCGGTGGCTACTCGATTAACCCCTACAGCCTTCCGCTCAGCGACGAGCTGTTCGTGCCGAAGTGGCATCCGTTCGACGGGTTGTTCGGGGCGTTCAACGACAGCCTTCCCGATGGGTGGGGTGCGCTCCTGCTCGATCGCATGCTCGCCGAAGCAGGAATCGATCCTGCGCTTGTTGGACCTCTGGAAAGGCTTTCAATTGTCGGATCGAACGGTCGCGGGGCGTTGCGTTACGAGCCCGAAGTCGGGTTTCCGCTGAAGCTACAATCATCAGACCTTGACGAGCTGGCGCGGCTTTGTTCCGACATCCTCATGAACAAACCCGTAGCTGATTTGGATGCCGTCTATGCAGCGGGTGGTTCGTCGGGTGGCGCAAGGCCGAAGGCGTATGTCGAAGATGAGGATGGCGCTTGGCTTGTAAAGTTTCCTGCGCGAATGGACTCGCTTGAAGCGGGTGCGCTCGAATACGATTACATGGTCTGCGCTTCTGAATGCGGAATCCAAGTGCCCGAATTCAAACTGCTCCCGTCCGAGCTATGTGGAGGGTACTTTGCGACGAAGAGGTTCGATGTACGCGATAGCAGGCGGGTGCATATGCTTACCGCCTCGGGAATCGTCGAAGTTTCGCATCGCGAGCCGGTTCTTGATTACAAGAGCCTCTTCCAAATCTCATATTTTCTCACTGGAAGCCGCGCCGAAGCAGAGCAGTTGTTCAGGCTCATGTGCTTCAACGTTTTCGCGCGAAACTACGATGACCATGCGAACAATTTCACGTGGCTTTGCGAGCAGGGGGAATGGAAGTTGTCGCCAGCGTACGACCTTACGTACAGCGCGGGCTTTCATCGAGGTCATATGACATCGGTGCTCGGCTCGGGAGAGCCGACGATGGATGATGTACTCGCGCTTGCAAAAGAGGCGGGGCTTCCAACGGCGATATCCAAGCGTGTTGCGCTTGATATTCGTGATGCATGCGGCGATTTGCTTGCTAGGAATGGGTTGCCTTGCTCATAGGCGATTGAAAATGAGTCGGGGGCCTGGCCCTTGACTCATTCAACCGCATCAAGAGCAAGTCCCAGATAGGTCCTGCTGCATAAATGAGTCACTTTGACTGTCAAAGTGACTCATTGTGGCTACGCGTCGGCAGCGTCGGCGCGCTGTTGGTGCTGCCGCTCGTACACGCGGTCGTCAATCGCAGCCAGCACGATGTCGCCGATCACGTTGGTGATGTTCTGCATGCCGCCCAGGAACACCTCTGCCGCAATAGCCATGCCCAGCATGTCGAAAGCGTTGGCGAACTGCAGCATGATCAAGATGCCGATAAGGATGGAGCCCGGCTGGTTGGGCGCGCCCAACGACAGGAAGAACACCAGGAGCCCGATGCCCGCAATGTCCACCCACGAAAGATCTATGTTTGCGAACGTGATGAGCAACAAGCTGACCACCATGATGAGGTAGCAGTTACCGTCCAAGTTGAGCTGCGCGGTGATCTGCAGGCTGTTCTTGATGCGGTTGCGGTTCATGCCATAGTGCTTCGCGCAGTACCTGACGTTGAACGGAACCGCGTCGATGACAGAGCCGATTCTGAGATTCTCAACAATCAGCGGCGGCATCTTCTTGGCGAACGCGATAACCGGTATACCGCTTATTCGCAGCCGTATGGCGTACGTGAGCACCAAGGATGTCCAGCTGATGACGACCAGGACGAAGAAGACGACAAACGCGAGGAGGAGCTCGAGTCCGCCGTTGAGCAGAATGGCCAGAAACGTGATGAAGCTGAAAAGCGGAAGGGCGGTCATGATTATGCGCAGCATGCTACAAAGAAGCGAGTAGATGGCGTCGAATCCGGTTTTCAGCATGTCGAAGTATTTGACCGTGGACCGCATCGCCAAAGCGCAAAGCACAACGATGATGACGGCCGGAAGAGGCGAAGTTGCCACGAACGGCTCGAAGATGTTCGAGGATACAAGCGAGCCGACCACTTCGGCAAAGTTCCACTCAATGCTTTGCGGCGCCAGCTCAGCAGTTCCATCTCTGGTCATACTGATCAGCATCGAGAGCAACAGGCTCGCGCCAAGCGCCAATACGATGGCGATGATCGACGTGAGGATGGTCCTGATGCGTAGTGCTGCAGCGCCTTGGCTCCGCTCGAACACCAGGTCGGCATCCGTCAGGTTCTTCAACAGCGAGAAGAATGTGACGGGTGCGCCGATCATGAGCATTGCATTGGCAAACAACTTCTCAAGGGGGAACAGGTAGTCGTTCACCAAGGTCTGTTGCCATTCAACCTCTGTCAGGAAATGAATCAGCAAGAACACCACGAGTGCGCACAGGATGCTCAGACCGTTCAAAAGGTAGAGCCTTCGCAAGCTTCGCTTCACGGTGATGCGGATGGTGTTGTAGCCCGAGCCGTAGCTGTATTCAAGCCGGTCCTCGAGCGCTTCGAGAATCAGCCTTTCGGGGGAGTCGCTCCCTGGCTCGGGCGGCATGAAGGGCTTGCCCTCGAAGGTCACCTTGATGACGAGGTTTCCAAGCTCATGGCTTCCCGTGATCTTGATCAGCGTATCTTCATCGTATCCTTGCTCGGGCAGTTCGCTGAACACTGCTTCGAAAGCGAGCATGGTTTGATTTGCGGCCTCTTCGGAGATGACGCTGCGGTCCATCAGGTCGTCGATGAACGACTCGGCAATTTCGAAATCGTCGACGCATGCGCGGATTTCGATTGACTTAGGCAGTATGTCGCTCAGTTTGCGTATGGTGCGCCTTTCCGAAGCGCGGCTTTCGAATCGGACTAGTTGTTGCTGCCAGCATCTGCGTGTGGCTGCTAGAAACTTGAATCATTGTAATGTCAAATGGCCGTCATTAAGGTTGCAAATCCAGGACAACATGAAGTTGAACAATCGATCGACAGCCGCCCAGCGAACCCTCCATGCCCCAATCCTCTCAATGCGGCCCCTTTCAAGGGACAAGAATGGTAATCTGGTCACAGGCTAGATTGCCGTGTTTCGCAGTGCTGAGAGGGAGGTCGCAAATGAAATGCCAGATACCGTACGGCTCGGGTGCGTTGGAGCTTGTTCTTCCTGATGAGAAGGTCGCCGGAGTGCTCGAATCGAGCGTTGCGCCGTCCCAGGGCAACGAAGACGAGCTGGTGCTTGAAGCCATGGCCAACCCATACGGCGGGAAGTCGCTCAAAGAGCTGGCTGTCGGCAAGAAGACGTGCGCGATCATCATCAGCGACCACACGCGTCCCGTGCCCAGCAAGCACATCATTCCCTTCATGCTTGCCGAGCTGCGCGAGGGCAATCCCGATATCGAGATCACGCTGCTCGTCGCGACTGGCTTCCATCGCCCGACAATCACCGATGAGCTGCGCGCAAAGCTCGGCGACGACATCGTCGATTTCGAGCGCATCGTCATCCACGACGCGTTCGACGC
>JAZLCO010000009.1:0-27367 GCA_045614225.1 Eggerthellaceae bacterium
CGAGCAGGAGCGCGCCGACATCGCGCTGGACAGGCTGAGCGTCAAGGAGTACGAGGACCCGTTCAGCAGGTAGGCCGGCACCGCCGGTTCCACCGGCGTGCCACGAGTCAAGGGGCCATCGGGCCTGAACGAAAGTGAAGGGCAGGGACTTGAGTCCCTGGCCGGAATCCCTCAGGGTTATACCCTAAGAGCAAACCACCCGCTATGCGGGTGGTCATGATTGTTGATTATGAGGCGTGAACCAAGTTTCGGCAACGTTCAAGTAATCGATTATCGAGGTTCCCAGGCAAGGAAAGCCCAGACGACGTTTCGGGGCTCTGATAGTTGCAACATGCCGTCAACCTCGATGAGCGAATCTTCAAGCCAATTGCGAAGGCGATCAGGGATGGATTCGATTTGCTCGACAGACGCGTAACCACGGGCAGCCTCTTTGGCTACCGTGACAAACTTGTCGAGCGCTTCATCAAACGTGTCGAATCGCTCAATGCGCGTATTTGGGATATATGCCACTTCGGGCTTTACGCCCATTTGAATCAGGATGTTGAAAGCGTAAAGAAAGTCGTGTCCAACATGACCTTCCAGACCTGCGCGAAGGAGCAAATCGTCATCACAGCGTGGCGAAGACGATCCAGGTAGTGTGATGCAAACCCGGCGTTTGGCGACATGGTCGAGACGTTCGAGGGAATCACGTAAATCGCATGTAGCAATCGATCGCGAAGCAACGGCGACGTCGACGCTTTTCGGACCTACGCCAAATGAGCCCCAATCATCCGACCAACTCATCAACTTGACATCGACACCCGAAACACCAAGAGCTTGTTGGTCGGCAATCATCACATCGAGCATTCCCTGCGAGAAATCGCACGCAACCACATTGCAGCCTTGTAGCGCCAAGGGTGTTGCAAGGGCTCCCGTTCCGCAGCCCATGTCAAGCACCGTCTCATGGGGTTCGATACCAGCAAGGCGAAGAAACTCCGCAACGTACCCTTCTTGCGATCCGTGTTTGACTGGAAACGATTTCGCTTTTGCGTCCCAGATAGTCGAATCATCTGTCTTTTCACGGACGACCTGGAGCTTCTTCCACTCTTCATTCCAGTCGGTTGCGATGAGTGAGGGAATGAATTCATCGTTAGACATGAATCGTTGCCTTTCTTTTCATTATGCGTTCGTATCAAACAGTGAGAGACGAGCGACAAAGAAGCTCAATCCCATATACCTAGACGCCTTTTGCAAAAAATGTCGCTTATTTTGTATGTCATAGATAATATACTCGAAATCATCCAAGAGGAATCAAGTCGGAATATGCGGAGTGACGTAACGCACGTATCCGCTAGAAGAGAGAGGCGAGCCATGCAAGTCGAACTGCTCTACCATACCCCAGATCCTGAGCGCGCAGTGGCTACGGCTGCCCGTCTGTGCTATGCGCCTGTTGGCGCGTCGGAGCTCATGGAAACGCTCGACGAGGAGCGGATTCATAAGGTTTTGAGCACCATCATGACAGGCGGACACTTTTCAACGCTTGAGCATGCGAGCTACACGTTCGCGATCGATGGCGTGTCACGTGCTTTGACGCATCAGCTCGTTCGTCATCGTCTCGCAAGTTTCAACCAGCAGAGTCAACGCTACGTCAAGTTTGCTGACGGACTCGAAACGATCAAGCCTGATTCAATTGCGGAAAACGAAGAGGCGAACAAGCTCTTTGATGAGATGATCGAAAAAACAGTCGAGGCATATCAGGCGTTCCTCGAGCTTGGCATTCCCGCAGAGGATGCTCGTTACATTTTGCCAAATGCCGCTGAAACCAAAATCGTTGTCACCATGAACATTCGAGAGCTGCTGCATTTCTTCAGCGTTCGCTGCTGCAATCGTGCTCAATGGGAGATTCGCGATCTTGCATGGCGCATGCTCGAGCTCGTGCGTCCGACTGCACCGTACATCTTCGCAGATGCCGGTCCCAACTGCGTACGCGGTGCATGCACGGAGGGCAAGATGACCTGCGGCAAGCCTTACGAGCGCGTGAAGAGGGATTAGTTTAGGTTTCGGAACAGCTCGTCTTGTACTGCTGAGCCGCCTTTCTTGACAAATGGCTTTACGTTGGAAACTAACCAAAAAGGGTCAGTCCCTTTTTGGTTAGTTGTATTATTCCGTGCCATGGCAGAACAAATGAAACAGAAAAGCGATCTCTCGAGGGCGTTTTCAGAGGACGGTGCGCTTAAAACGCATGTCGGCGGGCAAGCGTTGCTCGAAGGCATCATGATGCGCGGAAAGTACAACTGGTCGGTTGCCGTGCGTGAGCCCGAAGGGACGATTTACCTCGAAGAGCATGATCTCGCAAGTGGCAAAGAGAAGAACGGCTGGTTGTATTGGCCCTTTATCCGCGGTTGCCGTGCGTTCGTCGAGTCGTTGGCGCTCGGTTACAAAGCGCTTTCGATTGCTGCCGAACACGCTTTCGTTGAAGAAGACGAAGAGGAAGAGGACAGGGGGCTCGAAACTGCAAAGCAACTTGCTGAAATCAACGAATCGCAAGTAAAGATTTCAAACGAAGCCTCAGTTGCCGAGCCACCGCATGAGTTTTCGTGGAAAGACGACTTCGGAAATCCGGATGAGGCACTTGAGGCGCTTGGAGCGCAGACGACGCTCGAAATTGTGAACGAACCCGAGCAAGAGCCTGCGTCTGTCGCGGTTAAAGACAAGCCAAAGGAGAAGCAACCGCTTCTTGATGATAAGGCAATGATGCTGTCGATGGCGCTTGGTCTGGTGTTGGGCGTGGTTCTGTTCATCGTGGCGCCTGCGTTCGTAACTAATTTAATCGTCGGCGAATACGACGACAAGACGTTGACATGGAACATCGTCGACGGCCTGCTGCGCATCGCAATTTTCGTGTTCTACATCTGGCTTATCGGGCGTATGGAAGACATAAAGCGCATGTTTGGCTATCACGGAGCCGAGCACAAGACAATCCATTGTTTCGAGCACGGGCTTCCGTTAACACCCGAGAATGCACGCAGCTTCCCACGCTTACACGTGCGTTGTGGTACGGCGTTTTTGATAATGGTCATGATCATCGCAATATTCGTGTACACGGTCACGCCGTTAAACTTGCTCATCGGAGCTTGGGGCGTGCCCGACGGACCGCTCAAGCTCACGCTTGTGATTATCGTGCGAATCTTGTTGATGCCAGTAATTGCCGGCGTTGCATACGAGATTACCGTCAAGTGGGCTGGCAGCCATCCTGATAATCCTCTAGTAAAGGTCATTCTCTGGCCTGGTATGCAAATGCAACGTTTGACGACGCGCGAGCCTGATGACGGCCAAATCGAATGCGCAATCGCCGCAATGCAACTCGTTCTCGACCGTGAGCAGCGCGAAGAGGCGATTGCTGCTAGTCAATCGGCATAGAATGCGATTCACTCGATTTCGTTGACGACGCATCGAACGATGTAAACAGCAGTCATGCATTATGATTGTAAGAACATGAATATGCTCAATGAAACTCGTTGAATCAGGATGCATATGGTCGATATAAAGATATTTCTCGCTTCATCGATCGTTGAGTTCGAAAAAGAACGTATGGAGTTGAGCAACCATATCCTGCGCTTGAACAACCAATACCATAAGCGCGGAGTTTATTTCACTTTGGTCATCTGCGAGAACCTTTCAAGCGAACTTGTGCGTGAAGGAAAGCAGGAGGAATGCAACCGCGAAATCGAGGATAGCCAATACGTCTACATTCTGGTTGGGAACAGGCTCGGTTCATATACGCGAGAAGAATTCGACATCGCATTGCGGCATTTCCAAGAAAAGGAATCACCGCGTATCCATACGTTCTTTGTGCACGAGGCCTATGGAATTGAGGCAGACGAATCTGTCCGCGCTTTCATGGACTACATCGATAAGGAATTGAATCATTACTACAACGAAGTCGACAACATCGATGCTGTAAAGCTCGACTTGACGTTGGAGCTGATAGCAAATCCGGCTGTTGGTGGTGATGTTCAGATAGAAGACGGCAAGGCGTTGCTCGACGGGCAGGAAATGTTTTCTGTCGAGAGCTTGCCGTTGTACCGGAACAACGAAGCCCTGAGGAACGTGCGAGCAGAGCTCGAAGATGCAAATAACGAATTCGTGCGCTTGCGGACCGCGATGCTAGACGATCCTGGAAACGATGAAGTGCTAAGTGACCTAATGGACGTTCAGGCTCGTCGAACTAAACTTTCCGACCAGGTTTCGCAGATGGAACGGTCAGTTCTCGAAAGTTGTAATCTGGTAAGAGAGAAAGGCCGCATTGGTTCGCAGCTCGATTGGCGCGAACGTCAAGCTCTCGATCTTGTGAACAAGGGTGATTTGAAAGCTGCAAATGCTATATTGCGCGACGCCTTGTGGGATAGGGAGTTTGCTCAAGCTATCGAAATCGGCGAATCTGCTGTCGAAAAGTGTCGAGAATACCTGTCGGGAAAGCGCTTGCTCGCGAGTAATCTCAAAGCATTGGGTGTTACCGCGAAATCAGAACAAGAAATCACGGACGTTTACGAACTCATTTGCGCAACTGCCGAGAAATGGCAGGTTGAGCTTGATGCTCTCTGCGAATATGCGGAGTTTCTGCAAATGCAACGTCATTACACGCGATCGATCGAGGTTGCTGAGCGTTGCGTGAAACGTTACGAGCTCGCTGGCGATGTGAAACCCGAAGAGTTTGCGCGCCTCTATAAAACGGCAGGTACAAGCTATTACCATGCACATGATTACGTTAACGCTATCGACCGTCATGGACGAGCAGTCGGTCTTTACGAGCAATTAGCTGCTGAGGCTCCTGCACTGTACGAGCGGATGCTTGTCGATGCGTACAACAATTTGGCAAGCGACTATGCCAGTGTGAAGGACCAAGTAAAGCGTGAATCGTACCTGTTGAAAGCCCTTGAAATTGGCGAGCGTCTACTGCAAGTCGATCGTATGGGAACTGCTGAAATCGTTGCAAGCACTTATAACCGCTTGGCAATAGCAAACAACCGAATGAACAGAAGCGAAGACGCTGAAACGTATCATCTGAAAGCCTTGGAGCTGAGGCGGATGCTTGCAACGAGCGATCCGAAACGATATGAGCCGGTGTTGGCTGAGACATTCAACAACCTTGCTTATCTTTGCAAGAAGCAAAACCGTCACGAAGAGGCTGAAGCCTATTACAAAGATTGCATCGAGATACGACGCCGAATTTCTGCTGAGAACCCTTCCGCCTATGAAACGAAACTTGCCTTGACTTTAGCTAATTATTCTGAGCTGCTGCATGATGAGGGACGTTTTGCCGAAGCAGAAGCATGCGCTCGGGAATCAGTGAGCATCCGCGAGAGATGGACCCGCATGGATGAGGCTTCCTTCAGCCCAGGGCTTGCGATATCGCTGAAGCGGCTAGCGGATATATTGCGTGACTGTGGTGACCCAGCGCGTGTGGACGAAGCCGAGGAATGCTATCGGCGTTCGCTAAGCATACGGCGAAAACTTGCCGAAAAAGAGCCAGTGCCTAATGAGACGTCGATTGCATCGATCTGCTCGTCTCTTGCTGTCATGCTTGCCGATCATCAACGTCTAAAAGAGGCGGAAGCTCTCTTTGCTGAAGCAGTGGTGCTGCAAGGAAAGTATTCGACCCGAGAGAGCACGAGTGATGACCGTAAGATGGCTCGAATCTTATGCGAATACTCTCGCGTCTTGCATGCAATGGGTCGTGATACTAATGCGTTGGATAATCTTGAAGCAGCTTGTGTCTTGTACGAACAGCTTGCCGAGAAGAATCCACGCGCGTATGAGGGCGAATATGCTCACGTATGCAGTGAACGTGAGTCTTTGCGTTCTGAAATAAAGTCGTAAGAGACTTTGCATGGTTTGAAAAGACGTATTAGTGGGGATAGTTGGAAATCAAGAGATAGGAACGCCATGATTAACTCGATCATCGAACAACAAGTGCAGAACGCTGCTCAAGAGCTTCTCGATGACAAGACGATAAAAATCTTGAAGGGTGTCAGAAGAATTGCATCCAAGCAGGGCGGAGAGAACGCAATCGAAAACTACCAGCTGCTTGGAAAACGGACACTAATCGCCTTGGGCATTACCATCGTTGCTGTGCAGGCGGTTTCATCTGCCGTCGGTTTCGTGGTGTCGCGAAAGTCCGAGGAACAGCGAATCGAACGAATCGTGCGTCGTGTGCTTGAAGAAGAACGCCAGAAAGCTGAGAACGAGTAAATCGCGGAGCTGCCTTATAAACGTCCACGCCCAAGTACAACGTCGTACAACGGTTTCATAACGGTTTCCGATGATGGTTTCGGACTGCGGAAGGCTTTCCGCAGCTAGTTGATTTGCCACTTTCAACACTTTTTATATGCACCGCATCATAATCGTGTATCCTTTTACATCGTGCGCTACAGTTCAGTGGCGCTGAACGTGTCCGCGTAAGCGGCGATTAAGCCCACACACGTTAAAAAACAAAGGGCAACCGTGTGAATGACGAGAGCCGTGCAATTCGGCCTCAGAACAGGAGAAGCCAGTGAAACTGGTTGTAACTGAGAAGAACGACGCTGCCGAGAAGATTGCGCAGCTGCTCGGAACGAAATCCAAGAAAGACAAAGTTTTCAACACACCGGTCTACCGTTTTGAGGTTGACGGCGAAGAGTGGGTCACCATCGGCCTTCGCGGCCACATTCTCGAGCCTGATTTCACGCCTCAACTCGTTTACAAGAAGCGTGGGGGATGGCGTGGCGTTACGGCAGATGGCGAAGTCGTCGAAGCAGATGTCCCCTCGAGCCTCCCCAAACCTCCATTTAAGAAAAAGAAGCCGTTTTCCGAGGATGGCGTTGATCTTAAGGGCTGGAAGATGGAGGCGTTGCCATATTTGGCTTATGCACCCATCGAGAAGCTCCCGAAGGAAAAGGACATCATCAGATCGCTCAAGAACCTTGCGAAAAAGGCTGATTCGGTGTGCATCGCAACCGACTTCGACCGTGAAGGCGAGCTCATCGGTTCTGATGCCCTTTCGTGCATCAAGCAAGTCAATGAAACGGCGCCGGTATCGCGTGCGCGCTATTCTGCGTTCACAAAAGAAGAGATCACGCATGCGTTCTCGAACCTGACCGAGTTGGATGAAAACCTTGCGGCTGCTGGTGAGTCGCGTCAGGACATCGACCTTATATGGGGCGCTGCCCTTACTCGTTATTTGACGCTCGTGAAGTTCGCGGGTTACGGTAATGTTCGAAGCTCCGGTCGCGTGCAAACGCCGACGCTTGCTTTGATCGTTGCGCGCGAACGCGAACGATTGGCATTCAAACCTGAAGACTACTGGGTTATCCGCGGGTCTTTTGGCGAGGGCAGCGACAAGTTCGAAGCACCTCACGCAACCGCACGGTTCAAGTCCGAAAAAGCAGCTCAGGCTGCCATGGATGTCATTGAAGGCGCGAAGACTGCTCTTGTTGCAGGTATCGAGAAGAAGAAGCGCACGGTGCGTCCACCTGCGCCATTCAACACGACGAGCCTCATGGCGGCTGCTGCTGCAGAGGGCATCAGTCCTGCGCGCACGATGCGAATTGCGGAAAGCCTCTATATGGACGGCTATATCTCATATCCGCGCGTCGACAACACCGTCTATCCATCATCCCTCAATCTGGCCGAGGTTGTGCGGACGCTTTCCGGCAATCCGGCATACTCAGACTATTGCAACAAGTTGCTTGCTGGCGGAAAGCTGCATGCGACACGCGGCAACAAAGAGGAGACGGACCATCCGCCGATTTACCCGACAGCTAAAGCAACTCCCGACGATCTCCCTGCTGCCGAATACAAGCTTTATAACCTTGTTGCGCGTCGATTCCTTGCAACGCTTTCCGATGCCGCAACCGTTGAAGGCACAAAAGTGACTCTCGAAGTGCCTGGAGAGTCGAATGGCCCGCGTGAGCAGTTCGTTGCGCGTGGCGACGTGACCGTCAAAGCCGGGTTCAGAGCAATCTATCCGTACGGGCTTAAGAAAGATGAGCAGCTGCCCGCTCTCGAAGAAGGTGCGTTGATAACCTTCAATGGCGCCAAGTGCACCAAGAAGCAAACGGAGCCTCCTGCGCGTTACAGCCAGGGAAAGCTCATTCAGGAAATGGAGAAGCTCGGGCTCGGTACGAAATCGACACGCCATTCGATCATCGAGCGCCTTTACACGGTCAAGTACATCCAAAACGACCCGATTGAGCCTTCGCAGCTCGGCATGGCCGTCATCGATGCGCTCGATCAATATGCTCCTCACATTACCCATCCGGAAATGACGTCCGAGCTGGAAGATGGGATGAGCGAAATCGCAGCAGGCACGCGTACGAAAAATGACGTTGTCATGAACTCGCGCAACCTGCTCGCAAAAGAACTCGAAGCATTGCTGCCGATGAAGGAAGAGGTGGCGACTGCTCTAGCAGATGCCGTCGCTGCTGACGCATACGTGGGAACCTGCCCGAAATGCGGAAAAGACTTGCAGATTCGCGCGTCCCAAAAGACGCATGGCATGTTCATCGGCTGTTCGGGTTGGCCCGAGTGCGATGTGACATACCCATTGCCAAAAGGGAAGATCGAGGCTCAGGAGACGAAATGCCCAACCTGCGGTATGCCGCAGGTCAAGGTGAGCGCATTCCGCGCGAAACCACGTGTAGTCTGTATTGACCCGAACTGCTCGACGAACAGCGAACCGGATGTCGTCGTCGGCATCTGCCCGACATGCACCGATCGTGGAGTCATGGATGCGAAACTCATTGCGCAAAGAAACCCACGCACCCTCAAACGTTTTATTCGATGCGAACATTACGACATTTGCGAGACGAGTTACCCGCTCCCGCAATACGGCGAACTGACCCCAACTGAAGACGTGTGCGAGGCATGTGGCGCGCCAATGGTGATCATCAAGACGGCTCGTGGGCCTTGGAAGCTTTGTCCAAATTTCGAATGTCCCTCAAAGGAAGAAGAGAAAGCAGCAAAGCAAAAGCCGCGTCGTAAGGGCAAATCGACAAGGAAGAAGAAGCAGTAGGCTGATTGCTGAACAAACGCCCCAGTTTTTATTGCATTGAGATTGGATAGCCGTCCATGAAAACGATAACGAGAGAAATCGTCGAGAAAACAGTTCGCAATGCTTTGCCGGGTCTTGCTTTCGATGTTCCGGGTGATGTTCTTGCAGGGCTAGAAAGAGCCCTCGAGATCGAAGAGGACCCCCGTGCTTCAGAAGCACTGCGCCTCTTAGTAGAAAACGCACGCATAGCCAGCGAAGACAGCGTAGCTATTTGCCAAGACACCGGGTCGGTATGGATTTGCCTCGAAGCTGGACCAGATGTTGCTGTAGCGGGCGATGCGTTGTCGGGCGTGAACGACGCGGTTGCTGTCGTCTACACAGATTGCCGTCTTCGCAAGTCGCTCGTGCGCGATGCTTTGTTTGATCGAGCGAACACGGGGGACAACACACCCGCATTCTGTGAGGTTTCACTTGTAGATAAACCAGGCGCTCGCCTTCACATCATGTGCAAGGGCGGCGGTTCTGACAATGCGAGCCGTGTGGTCATGTTGACGCCTTCCGCAGGAAGGGAGGGCGTCGTTGAAGCGGTGCTTGCTTGCGTACGTGAAAAAGCCGCCAACGCATGTCCGCCGCTTGTTATCGGAGTTGGCATTGGTGCTACTTTCGATACCGTAGGTCATCTTGCAAAACGGGCTCTCATGCGACCGCTTGATGTTCATACTGATGATGATCGGATTGCCGATTTCGAGCAAGAACTGCTCGATGCTGTCAATGCGACAGGTATTGGAGCTGCTGCTTTAGGTGGTAGGACGACCGCGCTTGCCGTTCATGTTGAAACAGCACCGTGCCATATAGCTGCATTGCCCCTCGCTATCAATATGGGTTGTTCGGCTACGAGGAGGGGTACCTATGAGCTCTAAAGACATCGTGGCCAACGAGGGTAAGATCGCTTTTGATTCGTTCAAAAAATTGAAATTGCCACTTGATCGCGATCAGATAAGAACGCTAAAAGTCGGCGATTACTGTCTGCTTACAGGTGCAATGTACACGTTGCGTGATGCAGGACATATGAGATTGCTCGAAGAGCTCGATGCGCAAGGTTGCGATACGCTGCCATATTCTCTCGATGGCCAAACAATCTTTTACGCTGGTCCGACGCCGTCTTCCGCAGGGCGGCCTTTCGGCGCGATCGGTCCCACCACAGCGTCGCGCATGGACTTTGCAGCACCGCGTTTACACGACGCAGGCATAGCAGCAACTGTGGGAAAGGGAACGCGTTCGCAGGCTGTCAAGGACGCGTGCGTCCGCAATGGCGCCGTCTATTTCGTGACAGTTGGTGGAGCAGCTGCTTATCTTGCGAAGTGCATCACGTCTGAAGAAGTGCTGGCGTATGATGATTTAGGCACCGAGGCGCTCAGGCGCATCGAGGTGGTCGATTTTCCCGTGTTCGTTGGGATTGATGTTCAAGGTTCCGACATCTATGAAACGAGACAGCGATGACCGCTAACAGAGGCGTGTTCATAACATTCGAAGGCGGCGACGGAGCCGGCAAGTCGACGCATCTCCAGTTCGTTGCGGATGCGTTGAGGATGCATGGCGAAGAAGTTGTCTGCTTGCGTGAGCCCGGTGGCACCATCATCGGTGAGCAGTTGCGGGCGACAGTTCTCGACCCTGGCAACTATGTCATGTCGAGCGAATGCGAGCTGTTGATTTACGAAGCAGCACGTGCCCAATTGGTCAATCAAGTCATTGAGCCAGCGCTCGATCGAGGCGCGACGGTGCTGTGCGATCGATTCACCGATTCGACGATTGCCTACCAGGCATATGGGCGAGGCCTCGACATCGAATTCGTGAAGCAGGCGAGCGCCTTTGCCTGCAGAGGGCTTGAGCCTGACCGCACGATACTCATGCTCACGGGTGGCGATGCCGAATTCGGTCTCGACCGTGCCACGCGCCATAAGCATGCTGACCGGCTGGAAATGGCAGGTACCGATTTCCACGAGCGCGTCAACGCGGCTTACATCGAACTTGCGCAACAGAATCCTGAGCGTATCAGGGTAGTTGTATCCGACGATACGAAAGCGGCAACAGCGCGAAAGGTATTCGCAGAATTGTCCGACTTGTTCGAGTGGATGGCCGATGAGAAGGTTTGCGGAGACGCTTTGTTCGAGCTGCTTGTCATGAAGAGAGAGACGATGGGACGCGGTTAAACCATGGCCGATGTGTTCTCACAGATTTTCGGTCAACCGAGAGTACGGGAGTTCTTGCGCGCTTCGGTTGCATCTGACCGTGTCACGCACGCGTATTTGTTCACGGGCCCAGCAGGCTCGAACAAAACGCAGGCGGCCTACGCTCTCGCTTCTGCACTCATATGCAAGGACAACGGGTGCGGTGCATGCGACGAGTGCGCGAAGATTGCACGCAGAAAGCACCCCGATGTGCGTTACTATGCGCCCGAAGGCGCGGGGGGTTATCTAGTCGATCAAATCAGGGAAGTCGTTTCGGACACTTCTCTTGCGCCAATACAGGCAAACCGCAAGGTTTACATTCTCGATCGAGTTGACCTCCTGGGTACTTCTGCAGCGAATGCGTTTTTGAAAACTCTCGAAGAGCCTCCAGACGATGTCGTGATCATTCTGCTCGGACGGACTCGTGAGAGCGTCTTGCCGACCATCGTATCCCGTTGCTCCGTAGTGCCGTTCCGCCACATCCCCGCGACGGAAGCTGCAGATATCCTCGCACAACGCACGGGGGCATCATTCGAGCAAGCGCGTATTGCAATCGAGGCATGTGGCGGATCCATCACGCGTGGAATCGAGTTCATGAAGTCAAACGAACGGCTCTCATTCAGGCGCCAAGTCCTCGATACTCTCGCGCGTCTTGACACGAGCGACTCCTGGGATCTTGTTTCAGCGGCGAGCGATCTGGTCGTTGCGGCGAAGGCTCCTTTGGACAGCGTGCGCGCCGCTCATGAAGCAGAATTGGCCGAGAATGCCGATTTCCTTGCCAAATCTGCAATACGCCAGATTGAAGCGCGCAACAAGCGTGAGCTCACTGCGAGAAGCCTCGAATCGTTTCGACAGATAACTGCTATAACGGCTTCGTATCTGAGGGATGTACTCGCGGTGTGTGCGCAAGCTCCCGAGCTCGTCATAAATGTCGATATTCGAGACGTAATCGAAGCAACTGCAGCGAGGACCGATGAAGCGCACGTCGCTCGCGCACTCGAGGCGGTTAACGCATGCGACATGTCAATTTCATATAATGTATCACCTGAAACGTGCTTAGACGCGTTGTTGTTCGAGATTGGAGAGGCTCTGTATGGTACGCATAGCCCCCGTTAGGCTATCTTTCAACCCAAGAACGCTCTGGTTCGATGCCGGAGATCTTGATTTGCATATCAACGATCGAGTTGTCGTGATGACGGCTCGAGGCGATGAGTTCGGCACGGTTGCGAATTCGCTCTTCGACATGGAACCGGGCGACGAGGAAAAGCTGAAATCGCCTCTGAAGCCCGTCAAGCGGTTGGCAACTGATGATGACTGCGCGCGCAACGAAGAGCTCCTCGATTTGGGAGTTCAGGCATTGCCGATCTTCAAGCAAATTGCTGCCGAGACTATTCCTGACATGCATCCTATTGCCGTCGAGTATTTGTTCGGCGGTGACAAGGCAGTGTTTTATTTTGAGGCCGAAGAGCGCGTCGATTTCCGCGATCTCGTTAAGAAGCTTGCGTCTGAGCTTCATGTGCGTGTTGATATGAAGCAAATCGGCGTACGTGATGAGGCGAGGCTTGTCGGCGGAATAGGCCATTGCGGTCAAGAGCTGTGCTGCAGGCGCTTGGGTGGAGGTTTTGACCCCGTCTCTATTCGCATGGCGAAAGAGCAGGATCTCTCATTGAACCCTCAGAAGATTTCTGGTCTCTGCGGTCGGTTGATGTGCTGTCTTCGTTATGAGTACGAAGCATACAAGGACTTCCATGGACGTGCCCCAAAGAAGAACGCACGAATCCAAACGCCTGACGGTGAAGGAAAAGTCGTTGATATGAACGTCCCGCGTGAAATCATCACGATTCGCGTTGAGGATGAAAAGCCCGTAAAAGTTCCCCTTGCAGATTTCGACGAGCCAGAAGAAGGTGCCCGTCCTAATGAAGTCGGGGAAGACGCATGGGCCCGAGCGCACGAACCGGCAGTTCTGGGTGTTGAAAGCGCGTTGAATCTGTTCACGAATGAGCTGTCAGGCGACGACAAGCTTGCCGAGCCCGGAAGCGTGAAGAGGATTCGGGACGATCAAGATACGCAGAAGCCGTCAAAATCGCGTAGACGCTCAGCTTCTAAGAAGAAATCCGAAGTCGAAGAGGAAACAACCAAAGCGACTCCGAGGAAACCTCGGAGGCGTCGATCAACGACAGTTTCCTCTGATGGTACAAGCCAGGTTACCGAGACAGCGCAAGATGATCCGAAACACGAGGAAAACGAGCGTCGTTCTACGCGTTCATCGCGGAGAAGGGGCCGAGGCAAATCAGCTACGAAGCAACAAGGCCAGCAAACGCAACGGGCACGTCAGGAACTGGATGGGAAAGACTCCGGACCGAAGAAGCAGCAACAGGGCAAGGGGTCGAAAGTTGGAAGGAACTCGTCAGCATTAAGGGCGAACCGTCCAGATGCGGCTGATGCTCAAAGCGCGCAGCAGCCGAAAGACCGCTCGAACCATCGCAGGCGTCGGCGTTCACACAAGAGCTCGAACGAATCACCAGCGGAATAACTGCCAATAACGAGTCGATTTGAATCGAGGTAGGGTTTTGAATATCGATTACGCGATTATGACCGATCTGTATCAGATCACCATGGCGCAAGGGTATTTCGACCATGGCATGGGGGATACCCAAGCATGTTTCCATATGTATTTCCGAAACTATCCGTTCAAGGGTGGGTATGCGGTTGCATGCGGAATGGATCAACTTGCCGAGCTCGTTGAGACATATAGCTTTTCTGATGAGGACATCACGTACCTCTCGACGCTCGATGCTCCAGGCGGCGGTAAGCTGTTCCACGACAAGTTCCTGAACTACCTTTCCGATTTCAAGCTTTCTGTTGACATCGACGCCGTTACTGAAGGAACTATCGTATTCCCGAACGAACCGCTCGTTCGCGTTATCGGGCCTATCTTGGAATGCCAACTCATCGAGACTCCGCTGCTCAATTGCGTAAACTTCGAAACGCTCATCGCCTCAAAGGCGGCGCGTGTTTGTCAGTCTGCTGGCGCTCCTGTTGCCGAGTTCGGCTTGCGTCGTGCGCAAGGTGCTGCAGGCGGAACTTGGGCAAGTCGAGCAGCTGTGGTCGGAGGCTGCGCTTCGACCTCGAACGTTCTTGCTGGTCGTATGTTCAACATACCCGTTTCAGGAACGCATGCGCATTCCTGGGTCATGTCGTTCCCCGATGAGCTCACTGCGTTTCGTGCGTATGCGGAATCGTTCCCGAAGAATTGCGTGTTGCTCGTCGACACATACGATGTCGAGCAGGGTGTTAAGAATGCAATCACGGTCGGCCTCGAGATGAAGGCGCGTGGCGAGCGTCTATCCGGCATTCGAATCGATTCAGGCGACCTTACATGGCTCGCAAAGATGGCGCGGAGGATGCTCGATGAAGCTGGTCTAACTGATTGCGGTATCGTGCTTTCGAACGATCTTGATGAATATACGATACGTTCGATTCGCCAAGAGGGCGTCGAGGCGATGTCGTGGGGCGTTGGCACCAAGCTTGCATGCGCGTATGACCAGCCGACGCTTGGTGGAGTCTACAAGCTTTCCTGCACGCGTCCCCATGGCGAGGGTGAGTGGATCGACCATATCAAGATCAGCGAATCGATCCAGAAACTCACGACTCCTGGCGTCCTTGATATCCGTCGCTATTATGACGATACGGGCCGCATTGCGGGCGACATGGTGTTCGATACGAACAAGCCTGTCAACAAGTCTGAAGTCATCGTTGATCCTTACGACTCCCTTCGTCGCAAAAAGCTTCAAGGCAAGCGCTACGAGACGCTGCTCGTACCATTGGCACGAAACGGAAAATGTGTCCTCGAGCCCGAAAACCGTAATGCGATGAAAGCGCAGGCACGCACCAAGGCTGGACTGGAAACATTGGACGAGACGCAGAAGCGCTTGTTGAACCCGCATACGTATCCTGTTGGTCTTGAACGTGATTTGTTCAATCGTCGTAGCGAACTAGTGTCTACATTAAGGGGCATTGAATAATCGGGCTACTTTCGGTTTCCTAGGGGTATGATTGTCGAAAGCAATCACGAGGGGGTTTCCGTGATAAGGATAGTGACCGATTCTACGGCTTCGATACCCGAATACGTTGCCGATCAGCACGATATCGATGTCGTCTCGCTGCATCTGCATTGGAAGGGCATGGAGTACGAGGATTCGTCCATGGACGTTGATTCGTTCTATGAAGATATTTACGAGATGATTACTGACATCCCGACATCGAGCCAACCGTCACTGGCTTCCATTGAGCGCATTTTCGAGGAGGCTGCAGAAGAGGGTGATGATGTCATCGGTGTTTTCATGAGCTCGAGCATGTCCGGCACGATGAATTGCGCACTCAACGCTGCGCGAAGCGTTGCGTCGAGATACAAGAAGTTCAATTTCAGAATCATCGATGCTATGTCGAACAGTTTCGACGAGGCATTTCCCGTGCTCGCCGCTGTTGAAGGGCGTGATGCTGGGTGCTCGCTCGATGAGTGTTGCGATCGCGTCAAGCACGCAATCGCCTCATCGAGATTCCTCTTTACGCCGGAATCGCTCAGGTTCCTCAAAGCCGGTGGGCGCATCGGAAAAGCTTCCGCTCTTTTCGGGCACATCTTGAGGATTTGCCCGATTCTAACGGTCACGGATGGCGAAACGACGACGTTCGACAAAGTGAGAACTCATCGCAAAGCGGTATCCTCGATGACCAAAAAATTCAAATCCGATATAGAGAAATACGGTTTGAAGAACGTCATCGTCCATTACATAGGATCATCTGAAGAAGCGCGTACGTGGGCTCGTGAGGTTATTGAACCATTGTGCGGGCGAGAAGTTTCGGTCGTCCCGGTCAGCCCTGTCATCGGGTTGCACGTAGGGCCGGCTATGGGAATCGTGTACGAATGTAACGAGGCATTGCCCGGAAAGCTCTCTGCGGGAGCTCATATCCCCGTGCTTTCCTCATAATAGATTAGGTGCAGTATGTCCGAGATTAGGTGCAACATAATTATTGACTCTTGCTGTGATCTGCCTGCATCGGTCGTCGATGTTCCAGGTGTCACGGTCATGCAGTTTCCCTACCTCATCGACGGTGTCGAACACCTTGACGATATGTACACCTCGATGAGTGCGCATGACTACTTCGAGTCAATTCGAAAAGGTGCAGAACCATCAACAGCTCAGATACCAATTAACGTGTTTGTCGAGACCTTCACTGCGGCAATTGAATCTGGTATCCCGACTGTGTATCTGAGCTTCACGAGTGGATTGTCGGGTAGTTGCGGAACGGCACAGCTCATAAGGGACCAGCTCATTGCGGAGCATCCAGATGCTGAGCTCTACGTGGTTGACACCAAGCTCGCGTCTATCGCCGAGGGGCTTCTCGTGTTCGAGGCTATTCGTCAACGTGCGCGGGGCCTCACTGCTCGCGAGCTTGTGGAATGGGCTGAAGAAGCGCGCTTCTATGTCAACGAGCAATTCATGGTTGATGACCTTGGTGCCCTGAGGCGCGGTGGACGTATTCCCGCTTCAGTTGCTTTTGCAGGCTCGAAGCTCGATGTCAAACCGATGCTTGACATTACCCTCGACGGAAGGCTATCGCTGACTGGTGTCGCCCGTGGGCGCAAGAAGGGAATCAAGCAGCTTGCAGAGTACTACCGTAAGCATGCCGTCGATGCGGGTACCGGAGGAAAGATCGTAATCGGTAGCGCGGATTGTCCGAAGGACGTTGAGCGCTTGAAAGCTGAGCTTTATAAAATTGATGAGACGGTACTGTTTCTCGAGACGTCGATCGGACCAGTTATCGGAAGCCATGTCGGCGCCGACATGATCGCGATCTCATTCATGGGCGACGACGGTCGAGAAGACCTTTCCGTATCTGACAGGATTGCGCGTAAAGTCCGTCAGAAATAACAAGTCTCTCCGCTATTTGAACGGGTATCTTTGTCAAAACAGTAAACGAGCTGGATTTGGGGTACAACCATATGACTGCATTTGCGTATCTCGGGCATGAGACAGTTGGAGCGTATGTGGCAAAGCAGCTTAGCGCTGCCAGCTTGAATGCGGTTGATGACGTTCGTTCGGCGGATGTCGTCATTACGTATTTCACGCATGCATCTGCGCTTGAGGATGCATATTTCGAAGAAGAAGGCATCGTAAAGAATGCGCACAAGGGGACGATGCTCATCGATTTGTCTCCGTCTACGCTATCGGTTTCAAGAGAGATTTCGGCTGTTGCAACCGTCAACGATTTCCAACCTGTCGAAGCTCCGCTTGCAATCTTGGATGCCACGCTTGCCGATGCTTTTGCGATGCGTGAAAACTTCGTCTGCTTCGTGTCTTGCGATGATGATACATTCGGCCGTGCACACGAGATTCTCGAGCACCTTGCAGGCATCGTGAAGCGTTGCGGAGCGAGTGGAACTGCGCAGCTTGCAAAAGCATCACACACCATGCAGTATTCAGCGCAATTCATGGCCGCTGTCGAGGCTGAGGCGCTTGTGAGAGCTGCACTTGAGGCGAACGATCAGCTTCTTTCTGTCGAGAGCTCATCCATTATCGAGCCCCTATCAGACGTGATTTCTTCGACTCTGCCGGCAATTGAGGACATGCATTGTGAGGGAACCTACACCGTTGAGTTGATGATGGCCGATGTGGTTGCCGCAATGACCGTAGCCGACGATGCATCCGCTGTTCTGCCGCACCTTGAATCGACACTTCGAATGCTTGAGATGCTTGCTTTAATCGGTGGCGCCGATCTGTCTCCAGCTGCTTTGACGCTTCTGTTCCGCGACGAGAGCGTATGCTCGAAGTTCGGTCTTGATTGGTCTCGCGTCGAAGGCTTGTACGTTGAAGGCCAGGAACCGATTCACAACCATGACCTGCATGAGGAATTCGAGCAGGAATACGGCGACTTCAACATCTTCGACGGCAGCGACGAAGAGTTCGATTTTGGTGGGTTCGGTGTTTACTCCGAGCAATAGCCCTTGCAATTTATGCCCGCGAAACTGTGGTGCTCGACGCGCATCAGGTCAAAGAGGAGTATGCGGAGCTGATGACCGCATCCTTCTCGCGCGTGCTGCGCTTCACATGTGGGAAGAGCCACCTCTATCAGGACGCAGGGGGAGTGGGGCGCTTTTCTTCACGCATTGCCCGCTCCATTGCGTCTTCTGCCAGAACAGGGTGATTTCCGATGGAGAAGCTGGGCGTCCGGTTTCCATCGAAAGGCTTGCAGAGATCTGCCTTGAGCTTCAACGGCAAGGCGCTTTGAACATAAATTGCGTTACGCCGACGCACTATTCGCTTGCAATCGTTGAAGCTCTATCTGCGGCACGTGATAGCGGGCTCGAATTGCCTGTCGTCTGGAACACATCAGGCTACGAACGTGCTGAAATCATCAGATGGCTCGCAGATACGGTCGATGTGTATCTCGATGACTTCAAGTACATCTCATCGGAACTCTCAAAGCGCTATTCGCATGCTGAAGACTATGCTGAAGTTGCGCTCTCTGCCCTTGAAGCCATGCTCGATACAGTTGGAACGCCTCGATACGACGAAGTTGACGGGGAGCCACGCTTGCTCAAAGGTGTCGTCGTACGGCACCTCATGCTCCCGCATGCATTGGAGGACTCGAAACATGTCTTGAGAACCCTGTTCGAACGCTTTGGAAACGATGTCCTTTATTCGATCATGAATCAATACACACCGGTGATGTCGGATCGGCAACTCGAGAACTATCCCGAATTGGCATCACGCGTACCTGATGAAGATTACGAACGGCTGCTGGACTTTGCAGATTCTCTTGATATGGATGACTACTTCTGGCAGGAAGGCCCTGCAGCGCTCGAAAGTTTTATACCTGCTTGGGATAGCAGTGGCGTTTAGACAGACTTATTTGGACGCTCGATAGTCATTCTGCTACAACAGGATGATTGATGGTACAATCTCACATGCGTTTCCGCCAGCGTGGCTCAACGGTAGAGCAACTGATTTGTAATCAGTGGGTTGCGGGTTCGATTCCTGTCGCTGGCTCCACGCAAACCAAGGGGGCGCAGCCGATGGTTGCGCCCTTTTCTTATACCATTTGACTACTCGATAGGTGGAAGGATCGTCATGGACCAGTACAAGCAGGAATTCATCGAGTTCATGGTCGAATGCGATGTTTTAAAGTTCGGAGATTTCACGCTCAAGAGCGGCCGCAAATCACCGTTCTTCATGAACGCTGGCGCCTACGTAACGGGAGATCAGCTCCATCGTCTTGGCCTCTATTACGCACGTGCCATCAATGATGTATTCGGGCTTGATTTCGATGTTGTTTTCGGTCCTGCCTACAAGGGCATTCCTCTTTCCGTCATCACCGCCATGGGCATCTCTGAACTTTACGGCAAGCAGGTTCGTTACTGCTCGAATCGAAAAGAAACAAAAGACCATGGCGATGCTGGTATCTTGCTCGGTAGCAAGCTTGTCGACGGTGATCGCGTTGTAATCGTCGAGGATGTCACAACTTCGGGCAAGTCGATTGACGAAACGTATCCGATCATAACTGTGCAAGCAAACATCGAAGTCAAAGGTCTTATGGTCTCCTTGAACCGGCAAGAGGTTGGTAAAGGCGGGAAGATGTGCGCGCTTGACGAGGTCAGCGAGACATATGGATTCCCGACTGCCGCCATCGTCTCGATGGGAGAGGTGACTGAGCATCTTTATGGGCGTGAGTGTCAGGGCCGTGTAGTCATCGACGATGAAATAAAAGCCGCCATCGATGACTACTACGCGCAGTACGGCGTTAAGTAGGCGAAACGTGACGTCTGAATACAGCGGATATGTTGGCGTGTTCGACTCGGGGGTCGGCGGCATTAGCGTGCTCAAAGAGCTCGTACGTGCTCTCCCTAACGAGAACTTCGTCTTCTACGGCGATTCCGCCAATGCGCCATACGGCGAGAAGACGCGCGACCAGGTATTGCGCAGAAGCCGTGATATCGTCGATTTCCTGCTTAACAAAGGCGCGAAAGCAATCGTGATCGCCTGCAATACGGCAACGAGCGCTGCAGCGCCAACCCTTAGAAATGACTACGCCCATGTACCCATCATCGGAGTTGAGCCTGCGCTCAAGCCCGCTACGTTGGTGGACGAGAACAAGAGGATTCTCGTGATGGCTACGCCCATCACGCTTAGGCTCGACAAGTATCAGCAGCTTGCGGAGAAATGGGGAACGGGGCGCGAAGTGATAGATGCGCCGTGCCCTGGCTTGGCTGCACGAATCGAACGCGGACATCTCGAAGATCACGATGTCGTGTCGCTTCTCGAGCAGCTCGTAGGTGGTTATCGAGGTGAAGTTGATGCCGTGGTGCTCGGGTGCACGCACTATTCGTTTGTTGCGCAGCAGATCCTTCAGGTGCTTGGAGACGTGAGGCTTTACGATGGCGCTCTCGGAACGGCGCGCCAACTTGAAAGGAAGCTTGCTGAACGAGGGTTGCTGACCAAGTCTTCTGGCGCAGGTGTTGTCAAGTTCCTCTCGAGCAAAGACACACCTGAGGAAATCGAGCTTTACCAGTCGTTCTACTCGATGTAGTTTTCCCTGAAAAACGATTAGAACACGATTTGTAACAATACGTACCAACTCATCTAGCTCATACATTCAAGCTTTGTGCGACATTTGCGTTGCGCTATACTGGCCTTTCCGAAAGGGGAGGGTATGGTAGACATTCCAAGTCCGGCAATCGCGGTCGTAGGCCGCCACAATTCAGGCAAGACGACGCTCGTCGTCAAGCTCATAGCAGAGCTTGTCGAACGTGGATACGATGTTGGCAGCGTCAAGCATCATCATCGTGAGAACTTTGAGATCGATATTCCTGGCAAGGACTCGTATCGTCATCGTCATGCGGGTGCTTCCGAGACGGTTATTGCTGCACCTGGGCAGGTTGCAAAGATCAAGAGCATCGTCGGCGAGCTTGAATGTGCTGAAATCGTTCGCTCGATGCCTGGACATGACATCGTTATCGTCGAGGGATATCGCAAGAGCGGCCTTCCCACCATCGAGATCATGCGCTCTGGAAACGAAAAGGATGCGTTAGTTGCAGGCGCCTTTGTAGAAGGTGCGCGTAGCGGAATATCGCTCGACACTGATTTCATTCAGAAATCCCGTGGCGATCGTGCATTCGAAGCCGATGCTGACCTGCTGCAGAAGATGCCAACGGCGAACACAATTGCCATTGTCACGGATATCGACGAAGCTGTCGAAGCTGCTGAAATCTATGGTATTCCCGCGTTCGGACTCGAAGACGTTGCTGGGTTGGCTGAATATCTTGAGGGACGGTACATGCGCCCGCGCATTACCGTTGTCATCCAGGCAGGTGGCGAAAGCCGTCGCATGGGGCAGAGCAAAGCGCTGGTCCCGTTTGCGGGGCGTCCGCTCATATGCAGGATGGTCGAGCGCCTTTCTCCCGTTGCAGACGAGCTGATCATCACGACAAACGAGGGGGAGAAGCTCGCGTTCCTTCACGAGGCTTATCCCGAACTCGACATAAGGCTCGTGCCCGACTTGCATGAATACCGTGGCGCGCTTCCTGGAATCCATACCGCTCTCGAGGCAGCCAGTAATCCTTTTGTGGCCATCGTTGCTTGCGATATGCTCTTTGCTTCAGCAAAGCTCGTTGTTGCGGAGTCGATAGCGCTCAAAGAATCCGGCGCTGACATGGTAGTGCCTGTCAACAAGCATGGTTATGAGCCGTTCCACGCAATTTACAGGCGGTCCGGATGCTTGCCTGCGGTTCAGGACCTTCTCGAAAACGGCATCAAGAGGGCTCAAGCATTCTACGACCGCGTCAACGTGCGTGAATTCACACAAGCAGAGGTGCTGGCAGCTGAGCCGATGGGCGGATGCTTTATCAACGCCAATACGCCTGAAGAACTCAGGCGGATTGAGGAAACGTTCCTCAGCGCTTAATGTGATATACATTCTTCTATGCCCAATGTTAACGACATCGCAAATCTTGCCGAAGCGCTTGAGAAGCATCCCGTAATCGTATTCGGGGATCGCTGCGTAGCAGTTCGCAACCGCAACGCCACCTGCAGGAAATGCGTTCAGGCATGTCCGTTCGATGCGTTGAAGGCAGAGGCTAACGAACTGACCCTCGATGCAACGAGTTGCGTCGGATGTGGGGCTTGCATAGGAATCTGTCCGACTGAAGCACTCGTATCTGCAGAATCGCCTGACAACACGCTATCGGTTGCTTCCATAAAGGCTTTGGAACATGCAAATGGTGTAGGAGTCATAGCGTGTGCTCGAATATCCTCGAAACATTTGGCTGACCCTGAACAATACTTGGAAGTAAGCTGTCTTGCTCGCGTCGACGAGTCAATCGTTGTTGAGCTCGCCGCACAGAGGGCATCCAGCGTCATGCTCGTTGACGGTGTTTGCAAGACCTGCAAATACCGCGATTGCGTTTCTGGCGTTGAAGAGACCATGAACCAAGCACGGCTCGTTATTCAAGCAGGCGGAAGCGCGTGTACTGTAGAACGAGCATCTTCTTTCCCTGATGAATTGCTGATTGAAGATGCAACTGGAATGTTCGGGTCGACAAGGCGCGGATTCTTTTCGGATGCTGTCGGCGCGGCGCGCGAAACTGCCATGGTGGCTGCGAAAACGACAATCGAGCAGGAGCTCGGGATGAAAGCGCAGGAGGCCGCGATAGGAGAGCGGCTTCGCGTCACGAAAGACGGATCCCTACCGACGATCGATGTTCCCCGGCACGACAGGCTGCTCAATGCATTCGACGCTTTGGGGGCGCAGGTTGGTGAACGCCTCGATTCTCGAAAGTTTGCTACTGTTTCGATCGATGCTGAGAAGTGCAATTCATGTGGCATGTGCGCTGTGTTCTGCCCAACAGGTGCTTTGAGGCGTAACGAAACCGAAAAGGCGAGCGACCCAATAGCGTTTATCGAGTTTTCTGCGTCAGAATGCATCAATTGTTCCCTCTGCAAGGATGTTTGCTGGAAGGGCGCCCTCACGCTCGAGGAAGGCGTTGCGTTCGAACAGCTCTACGATTTCGAGCCAAAAGTCTTCCATTTGCGAGATGCTCGGAAGAGCAAATCACCATTCGGGTCTTTCAGCCTGTAGCTTCCGAGATGAAGCCTAATCTATGCTGTGCTCAAGTAGCAGTCGATCCTCAAACCTTGCTCTTGCGTTCATATCCAACAACGATGAGCGCGAATACAAGCGAAACTGCAGCAACGCACGCCATAGCCAGGAACACTGTAACCAAACCATATGTGTCGCCGATTATTCCGAGGCCGGGTGAGCCTATTCCGCCTATGCATGTTGTCAACCCATACGATATGCCTGACGCGGTGCCAAGATGGTTTGGCAGAAAGCTCTGGCTTAGAGTGACTGTCGAAGGATAGGAAAGGTTCATGGCAACTGCAATAAGCACGACGACAGCCATCGATATTGGTAGGTAAGGCACGCCTGCGAACGTCAGCAACAGAACGCAGATGACGACAAGACAGCCAGCCAGCAATTGGGCAGCTCCGATGTGCTCGGATACACGGCCCGATAGAAGCGTGGCCACTACACCGACAAGCGAATACAACGTGATCATCAGTGAGCCGATAGCTTCAGGTTGGCCAAGAACGTTGACAACGAACAGCGGTATGAACGCAAGGCAACCGTAGAAGATGATTGAACGTATGCTGAGAGATGCGATAACAACTGAGAAAATGCCCCAACGGTCCTTGCCGCCCCTGTTTGCAACGGCTTTTGCATCAACAAGCCCGAAGGACAAAAAGCGTTTGTTCAGTGTCAGTAAAAAGATGGAGTAGAGGATTGCCGGGATAAGGAACACTGCGGTGCCCGCCATTCCGAACGTCCCGAGAAACACCGCTACAAGTATTGGACCCGTAGCGAAACCTATGTTTCCACCGACTGCGAAAATGCTCATACCACGGCTTTTGCGTTCTCCTGCTGCAAGGTTTGCAAGCCGGCCACCTTCTGGATGGAACATCGCGATTCCGATTCCGCTGACAATTGCGGAAGGGACGATTACCCGAAGATCGGGGACAAGCCCGATGCCAAACATGCCGAGGCCTGCGAGGAACACGCCAAGCGCCATGAACCAAGGCTGAGCTTTGCGGTCACCGAGCACTCCAAACAGTGGTTGCACGATTGCGGACATGATGGTCGAGCCGAAAATGACGAGCGAAACCTCTGCAAACGAGAAACCGTCGTACATGACCAGGAAGGGAAGAACAGCAGAAAGAGCGCCCTGGTTGATATCGGTGCATAAATGCCCGCCCATGAGCGCATAGAGGTACTTTCGATTGTCAACTTGGCTGGTCATTGTCCTCTTTTCGTTCTGATACATGATAGAACATATCGAAAGAGACGTCCTCTCCGCGTGTTTGTAGGATTGACTAAAGCAGTTTAGTGCACATCGAGCAGCGGTTTATATGATCCGCTTGCTGTGGTATACTTCGCCAAGTGCTTTATCACGATAGAGTGATAGCAAGGATTGGGGGAAGGAAACCATATGAAGAAAATGAAGTATCTGGCAGTATTTGCCGCAGCCTTCGCTCTTGCAGCGTTCGTGCTTGTCGGCTGCTCATCGGGCGCTAGCTCATCCAGCGCTTCTACGAGTGCATCGAGCACGAGTGCATCTGCGAGTGCAAGTGCTGCATCGGCTTCGTCTGATGCAAACAAGTTCATCGTCGGTTTCGACGCTGAATATCCGCCCTACGGCTTCAAGGCCGCAGACGGCTCCTACACCGGATTTGACCTCGACCTTGCTCAGGCCGTATGCGAGATGAACGGTTGGGAGTTCGAGGCGAAACCGATCGACTGGGATGCCAAGGATCTCGAGCTCGATTCGGGCAACATCACCTGCATCTGGAACGGCTTCACCTATGAAGGCCGTGAGGACAAGTATGCATGGTCCGATCAATACATGCTCAACGAGCAGGTCTTCGTTGTTGCCGAGGGCAGCGATGTCACTGCTTATGAGAACATGGGTGGCAAGAAGGTCGTGACCCAGGCCGGTTCCGCAGCTTATGACCTGCTTTCGGATAACGAAGAGCATGAAGCAATGGAAACACTCTTTGACGGCAACAAGGTTGCAACCGTTCCCGATTACAACACTGCATTCCTGCAGCTGGAATCTGGAGCTGTCGATGTCGTGGCCTGCGACCTCTCCATTGCTCAGTACCAGATCGCCCAGAATCCTGGCAAGTTCGTTCAGCTCGATGAACCTTTGAACTCAGAGCATTATGCTGTTGGCTTCAAGCTGGGCGAAGACGAGATGGCGGCAAAGGTTACCGAGTCCCTCAAGAAGCTGTACGAGGATGGTACGGTCGAGACTCTGATCAACAAGTACGCTGACTACGGCATGGACATCAACAACTGGGTCCTGAAGTAGAAATGCTTACATGAAGGGGGCGCCTGCCGAAAGGCGGGCGCCCTTTTTCACGTCAAGCAGAGGTCCGAACGCAGCAAACTCTTCAAAGTTCGAATCGTAGATTGCACATAACAGGGGTAGTACGTGGACATAATTAGCATGATCAACCAATTCGGCGCCGACTTCCTAGGCTTGAACGGCACCCTCACGCTTTCGAGCCTTTTGTCGCAAATGGGCTCTGGCTTGGTGGTGACGGGGCAGGTGTTCGTCATAACGCTTCTCGGATCGCTTCCGCTCGGAGTTCTTATTGCGCTTGGTCGTATGAGCAAGATAAAGCCGCTCGCTTGGCTTATGCGCCTCTATATCTCATTCATGCGCGGTACGCCGCTCATGCTCCAACTCATGGCTTTGTACTACATTCCCTATTACGTATTCGGCATAAAATTGAATCTTCTGAACATCGATGTCCAAGCGTTTGGCGGCCTCATGGTCAACATTCCTTGGGTCATGACAGCATGTTGCATAGGCTTCATATTGAACTATGCGGCCTATTTTGCAGAGATCTACCGCGGTGGCATTCAATCCATTCCGCGCGGACACTATGAAGCTGCCGAAGTCCTTGGGTATAGCAAAGCCCAAACGTTCATGAAGATCGTATTGCCGCAGGTGTTCAAGCGCATCTTGCCCGCAGTTGGCAACGAGGTCATCACATTGGTGAAGGACACGTCTTTGTGCTTCGTGCTCGCCCTTGCCGAGATGTTCACGATCGTCAAGCAGATCGTAGCTGCTCAGGTGAGCATGGTGCCCTTCATCCTCGCCGCACTCGTCTATTGGGGCTTCACAATGCTCGTCGAGTTCTTGCTCGGTCGCGTTGAAAAGCATTTCGATTACTACCACGACTAGGATGGGGGAATAGTCTATGGCATCGAAGAACATCCTGGTCAATCTCGAGCATGCACGCAAGAGCTTTGGTGAGACCGAGGTTTTGAAAGATATTTCGCTGACGGTAGAGGAAGGCGAGGTGCTCGCAATCATCGGCCCATCGGGTGGTGGCAAATCCACGCTTCTTCGCTGTTGCACGCTGCTTGAGACGCTCGATGGCGGCTCGCTTTCATTTGCCGATGTTGTCGTAACAACCGATGACGGATCTGGTGCTGTCTATGCCGACAAGAAAACTCTGGCAAAGGCACGCACGCATTTTGGGCTCGTTTTCCAGAACTTCAATCTGTTCCCGCACTACACCGTGATGAAGAACCTCATCGATGCACCGGTAAGCGTGCAGAAGAAGCCGAAAGCTGAAGCCGAGGCTAAGGCACGTGAGCTCATCGTGAAGATGGGTCTCGAGGGTAAAGACGACATGGTTCCCTGCGAGCTGTCGGGTGGACAGCAGCAACGTGTAGCCATTGCGCGCGCCCTCATGCTCGATCCCGATGTTCTGTTCTTCGACGAACCGACAAGTGCGCTCGATCCTGAACTCACAAAGGGTGTTCTCAAGGTAATTCGTGGACTTGCTGAAGAGCATATGACCATGGTTATCGTCACGCATGAGATGGCATTCGCGCGTGATGTTGCTGACCATGTCATATTCATGGATGGTGGCGTCATCGTCGAGCAGGGCCCCGCCAAGCAGGTCATTGAGAACCCGCAACATTCCCGCACGCGCGCATTCCTCCATAGCGATAGCTAAAAGCATTCTGGCAGCTCGTTAAATTCGAGAATTTAGCG
>JAZLCO010000010.1:0-26382 GCA_045614225.1 Eggerthellaceae bacterium
CGCAACTCAGGATTGTCGGAATTGCGCATGACGATGGCATAGCCCTTGACGACCGCACACATCGACTCGCTCGTTTTCTCAGTGTTTTCTGACGGCACGGTCGTGATGGACGGCATGAAAATGCGGTTCACGTGAGCGCGCTCGAGGTCGCGCACGTGGCCATGCACAAGCTTCGCAGGGAAGCAGATCGTGTCAGAAGCGACAGCAGGCAGGCCGTTCTCGTACATCGCGCGGCTGGATTCGTGCGAGATGCGCACTTTGAAACCGAGCGAACGCCAGAACGTCGACCAGAACGGCATGTTGTCCCAGAAGGCGAGCACGCGTGGCAAGCCAATGGTGATGTTGCGTAGGCTTGAAAGTTCAGGTGCCTGATAATCGTTGAAAAGGAGCTTCTCGCGCACATCGAAGAGATTGGGAATCGACTTCTTACGCGCGCGGACGGCTTTGACCTTCTCGCGGACGTCTGCATCACGTGGGTCTCCGACGATTTCGCCGCGTTCGCATCGGTTGTCGGTGACATACGTCGATCCGTCTGAGAACGTCACGATTGCACGCGAGCAGTTGTTAGTGCAGAACGGGCAAATGGCGTTCGACGTCTGCGTATACGTGAGTTCGCGTACGCCGTCAAGGCCGATGAACGTCGAGCGCAAATGGCCTTCACCCTCGGTGACTTCCTGTTGTTCGTTTCGGATGGCGAACAGTGCCGCTCCGATTGCGCCCATAAGCCCTGGGTAAGGAGCGCGCGTGACGGGGCGACCAACGTACGCCTCGAATGCAGCAAGCACGGCGTCGTTGGAGAACGTGCCGCCCTGAACGACGATGCGCTCACCGAGGCTGTCGAGGTTCGACACGCGGATGACCTTGGTGAAAACGTTCTCGATGATGGAACGGCAAAGGCCTGCCATTATGTCGTCGGGCGATTTGCCGTTCTTCTGTTCGGTGACGACAGATGAGTTCATAAACACAGTGCAGCGGCTGCCGAGCTCTGCCGGACTCTTCGAACGGAATGCCGCTTCGGCGATGTCGCGTGTTTGTATGCCGAGCGTGCGTGCGAAGTTTTCAAGGAACGAGCCGCAGCCGCTTGAGCATGCTTCGTTCACGAGGATGTCGGTCACGATGCCATCGTCGATCCAGATGGCTTTCATGTCCTGACCGCCGATGTCGAGGATGAAAGTCGCATCGTCAACGTAGCGTGCAGCCGCCAGCGCATGAGCAACCGTTTCGACGACATGGCAATCGGCGCGGAACGCCTTGGCGAAGAGCAGCTCGCCGTAGCCGGTTGTAGCGCAACCCATGATGTCAAGGTAGACGCCTGCATCTTTCCAGCGTTTGTCGAGCTCGCAAAGCGCTGCTTTGGCAACGTCGAGCGGTTCGCCTTCGTTGTTTGCGTAGAACGAGTCGAGCAGGTTGCCGCTCTCGTCGACGAGCGCGAACTTCGTGGTGGTCGAACCGGAGTCGATGCCCAAATAGGCGCGAACGGTCGAACCTGGCTTGTATGCCGCAGGGCCTGCCGGCGCCGCGGCCGATTCATGGCGCTTGCGGAATGCGACAAGCTCGTCTTCCGACTCGAAGAACGGCTTGCTCGAGCTTGGGCGTAGATGCACCGAGTCAGCTGCAGCACGCACTTTTTCACGTGCCTCGCCGAGCTTCATGGGTTCGAGGCCTGCGTCTTCGAACAGCTTTTGCAGAGAAAGCGCCGCACCGCGTGCGACGATGATTTCGGGTTGGTCGGGGATGATGACATCGGAGCCATCAATGCGCAAGCGTTGCTTGAACACTTCGATTAGCATCGGGTTGAACGTGAGCGGACCACCCTCGAAGATGACGGGTGGGATGACGTCCATGCCTTGGGCGAGGCCGCCGAGCGTCTGCTTGGCGACGGCGTGGAACGTTGAAAGTGCAATGTCCTCTTTTGCCGCACCCTGGTTGATGAGCGGTTGTATGTCCGTTTTTGCGAAGACGCCGCAGCGTCCAGAGATGCTGTAGAGCGTCTTGCCAGCCGAGGCAGCTTCATTGAGATCCTCGACTGGAATCTTGAGAAGTGAGGCAATCTCGTCGAGGAATGCGCCCGTGCCGCCTGCACACGAGCCGTTCATGCGCATGTCGGAGACCTTGAGGGTCTCCTTGTCGTAGCCAGGTTCGAAGAAGATCATCTTCGCGTCCTGACCGCCCAGCTCGATCGCCACGCGTGCCGACGGGTAATGCGTCGCCACGGCAATCGAGTTCGCAATGACTTCTTGAACATAGGGCACGCCGAGCGATTCGGCCAGCTCTTTGCCACCCGAGCCCGTCACTGCTATGAGTGCCGGCTGATCGCCGAGTTCGCGCATGATGTCATCGATGACTTGCTCGGCGGTTTTCAGCTGGTGAGCGTGATGGCGTAAGTATGTGGCGCTCAGGATTTTGTGCGTAGCACCGTCGACCGCGGCTGCTTTCACCGTGGTCGATCCGACGTCTATGCCGACGAGTAGTTGTGTAGCATTTGCATCCATTAAGTTGTAACAGGATAACGCATTGTGCAGAACTGAAAAACCAACTTTTCAGGATGTTGGAATGTGGTAACGTTTGCGTCAGCTGACAACACGACGAGAGGAGCAACTATGGAGCTTCAGGGCAGCAAAACATGGGAGAACCTGCAGACTGCTTTTGCCGGCGAGTCGCAGGCCCATACCAAGTACCAGTATTACGCAAGCAAGGCGAAGAACGAGGGTTACGTTCAGATTGCGAACATCTTCCTCGAGACTTCGAAGAACGAGAAAGAGCATGCCAAGATTTGGTTCAAGTACCTGCATGATGGTGCTGTTCCTGACACGATCGCGAATCTGAACGATGCCGCCGATGGTGAGAATTACGAGTGGACCGACATGTACGACGAGTTCGCTAAGGTCGCCGACGAGGAGGGCTTCAAGGAAATCGCCGCGAAGTTCCGCATGGTCGGCGCTATCGAGAAGCATCATGAGGAGCGCTATCGCCAGCTCATCGGCAACATCGAGGGCGGCCTCGTCTTCTCGCGCGACGGCGATCGCACCTGGATTTGCAGCAACTGCGGTCACATCGTCATCGGCAGCAAGGCTCCCGAGATTTGCCCGGTGTGCATGCATCCGAAGTCCTACTTCGAGCTTCGTGCCGAGAACTACTAGGATTCAGCTCAAATCGCTTAATGGAGGCGCCCTTCGGGGCGCCTCTTTTGTGTGTTAGTGAAGGCTTGGCGCGTTCGCTTCTAGATCCCTTTGGCGCTAATCACTAAATAATGTGGCGGGAAAATGACGGTTCGGTAAACTCGCCCAACTGGGGCGCGGTGATGCTATAGTACGTAGCTGTTAGCACTCCAATGGTCGGAGTGCTAAATTTTGAAACTTGGTTATAAATGGCATATGCACGAAAGGAAGGCATGAACCATGGCTCTTAAACCGCTGGGCGATCGCGTGATCGTCAAGGCCGATGAGGCCGAGGCCCAGACTGCTTCTGGCCTGTACCTGGCAAGTGAGTCGAAGGAAAAGCCCCAGACCGGCACCGTTATTGCTGTTGGCGAAGGCAAGATCGACAAGGACGGCAACAAGTTCCCCGTTCCCGTCAAGGTTGGCGACAAGGTTATCTACAGCAAGTACGGCGGGACCGAGGTCAGCTACGACGGCGAGGACGTGCTCATCCTCCGTGCTGACGACATTTACGCAATCTGCGAATAAGCAACTGAAAGGAAGTCCAACCAATGGCAAAAGATATTAGGTTTGAGGCAGATGCGCGTGGCGCTCTTGCCAATGGCGTGACCAAGCTGTCCGACGCCGTGAAGGTCACCCTTGGCCCCAAGGGCCGTTACGTGGCCATCGAGAAGTCTTACGGCGCTCCGGTCATCACCAACGACGGCGTGACCGTCGCCCGCGAGATCGAGCTCGAGGATCCGGTCGAGAACATGGGCGCTCAGCTCGTACGCGAAGCTGCTGTCAAGACTAACGACGTTGCCGGCGACGGCACGACGACCGCTACGCTGCTGGCCGACGTTATCGTTCGCGAGGGTCTGCGCAACGTGACCGCTGGCGCTGATGCTCTGGGCATCCGCCGCGGCATCCAGAAGGCCACTATCGCCATCGTCGAGCAGATCAAGGCCGACTCTCAGAAGGTCTCCACCAAGGAGCAGATTGCCAACGTCGGCACCATCTCCGCTGGCGATGCCGAAATCGGCGAGAAGATCGCCGAGGCCATGGACGCTGTTGGCAACGATGGCGCCATCTCAGTCGAGGAGAGCCAGACCTTCGGCATGGACATGGAAATCGTCGAGGGCATGCAGTACGACCGCGGCTACATCTCCCCGTACATGGCCACCGACATGGAGCGTATGGAGGCCGTTCTCAACGACCCGTACATCCTGCTCACCGACCAGAAGGTCAACAGCATTCAGGACATGGTCCCGCTGCTGGAGGAAGTCATGAAGTCCGGCCGTTCGCTGCTCATCGTCGCTGAGGACGTCGAGGGCGAGGCGCTCGCTACGCTGCTGCTCAACAAGCTGCGCGGCACGCTCAACGTCGTTGCCGTCAAGGCTCCTGGTTTCGGCGACCGCCGCAAGCGCATCCTCGAGGACATGGCTGCCGTTACCGGCGCTCAGGTTGTTGCCAAGGATTTCGGCATGACGCTCGCTGACGCGACCGTCGCTGCATGCGGCCATGCCCGCACCGTCAAGGTCACGAAGGACACCATCCTCATCGTCGACGGTGCTGGTGACAAAGCGGCAATCGATGCTCGCGTTGTCCAGATCAAGGCCGAGCTCGAGCGTACCGAGAGCGAATTCGACCGTGAGAAGCTCCAGGAGCGTCTCTCCAAGCTGTCCGGTGGCGTTGCAGTGCTCAAGGTTGGCGCAGCTACCGAGCCCGAGCTGAAGGAAAAGAAGAGCCGCATCGAGGACGCGCTTCAGGCTACGCGCGCGGCTGTCGAAGAGGGTATCGTCGCTGGTGGCGGCGTGGCGCTCGTGAACGCCCTTCCCGTGCTCGACACCGTCGAGGCTGCTGACAAGGACGAAGAGGTCGGCATCAACATCATCCGCAAGGCCGTCGAGGCTCCTCTGCGTGCCATCGCTGGCAATGCTGGCTTCGAGGGCTCTGTCGTCGTCGAGAAGGTCAAGAACCTTGCCAAGGGCGAGGGCCTGAACTGCGCGACTGGCGAGTACGGCGACCTTATTGCCATGGGCGTTTCCGACCCGGTAAAGGTTACGCGCACCGCTCTCGAGTCTGCTGCTTCTGTTGCAGCTCTGATCCTCATCACCGAGGCCACCATCAATGAGATCCCGAAGGATCCCGATCCGGCCGCTGCCGCTGCAGCTGCTGCCGCTGGCATGGGCGGAATGATGTAGGAAGTATGACGCAAGTCATAATCTGACGGCACAGGTTATTAAACTCGGCTAACCTGTGGCAGTGATAAACGGACGGGACGTCGAACGACGTCCCGTTCTTACGTTTCATGACGAAATGAACAGGTGCTCATATGAGCAATAGCCAGAAGGATCGGCCCTTTTGGTTGCTTGAATGGAGAAGGAATGCACGAACATGCGATAGAGCATGGAGCTGGTTTTGCGGACATGGCATTTGACGTATTGCAGGATGCGTTCTTCGATACGTTGTACTTGATACCGTTCCTGTTCGTGACGTATCTGTTCATGGAATGGCTCGAGCATAAGACCGGTTCGAAGGCGCAAGAGGCCATCAGACGTGCTGGCGTTGGCGGTCCTGCTTTGGGAGCCTTACTCGGCGTGGTGCCGCAATGCGGTTTTTCTGCGGCAGCATCAACGCTTTATGCTGCGAGAGTCGTTACGCTCGGCACGCTGTTTGCCGTGTTTCTCTCGACATCCGATGAGATGCTGCCCATCTTCATTGCAGAGCAAGTGCCGCTGAACGTGTTGTTCACCGTCATCGGCTTGAAAATACTCATTGGGATGGCTTTTGGCTTCGCGGTTGATGCTGTCATGCGTGCAACGCATCGAGACCACAAGCATTTGCACATTCACGAATTATGTGAGCGCGACCATTGCGAATGCAATCATGGATGCGAGGCGTGCGAGCATAATCCCGAGCTCGTTTACGAGCACAACGACTGCGATGAATCATGCGAGCATGAGCATCACCATCATGATCATTCGCATGATGAAGGCTGGGGCGGCATCATGCGAAGTGCGTTGAAGCACACGATTCAAGTAACGGTGTTTGTATTCCTCATCTCGATTGCACTCAATGCTGTGTTGGCCATCGTTGGCGAAGAGGCACTTGGCGAGTTCTTGAGTGCCAATGGGATTCTGGCAGTTGTCGGCTCTGCTATTGTCGGGCTCATTCCAAATTGTGCCGCTAGTGTGGCTATCGCCCAGCTCTACATCGAGGGTGTGCTTAGCTTCGGTGCAATGATGTCCGGCTTGTTGACTGCTGCCGGTGTTGGCATGTTGGTGCTGCTGCGTACGAACAGGCGAGCAGGGGAGGACGCTTGCATCATACTTGCGCTCGTAGCTGTGAGCGTGGTCTGCGGGCTTGCATTCGAACTGGTTGGGTTTGCGCTCTAGATGGCACAAAGCCCCCTGGGAACACTGTGCCAATGACGTGTTTTATTCGAGCTCAATTAACGGACGTAGAGCGCCATGCTCCCGCATTGCTCGTAAATCTCTATGAACTGCTCGGTATCGCGTTCGATGAGACCTTCGAGCGGGTCGCAGACGACCACGATGTCATCTGATACGCCGCAAAGAAGCACGCAGTGCTCGTTACCGTACCATTGGTAATCACCCTCGACGACATCATGGAAGAACGGTTCGGAGAAATCGATGGTCGTCCAGATAAGTATTGGATAACCGCGTGAAACGAGGCCTGCGATTGTGTCGAAGGAATTGCCGGTCAAGTCATATGCATGGCGGTCCGAGCCGATATCTTTCAAATATGCATTTGCAGCTTTGGCGATGCCTGCTGGGAAGCCGGCGCCTCCTTCGTAAGGGCTGCCGACGAAGCCATCCGCCATGCCGCCTTCGAAATCGAGGTAGCCTTCTGCTATATCGACTGGATCGGCTTTGATGCCCATGCTTTCAATTGCCATAGAAAGCGAGAAGATCTCGCATCCACTATCCAAAACACCTTGTTGAAGCTGCGGTTCGACGAGTGAAACGTAGTTAACAGGGTTTTCAGCGAGCTTTTGCGCTTCGTCTTTCGCTATGGGTTTCTTGTCTTCGATAACTGTTTGGAAAAATGCGATGTTAGCTTCTACGGCGTCGGGGTCATAACTGCTCACCATGCTTGCAATGAGCGATGATGGATTGCTGGAACCATCGATGATGGCAGCTTCAGAATCGGTCTTTGATGAAGGTTCAGAGACAGAATCCGAACTAGTTGGAGCCGAAGGTTCATCGGCGTTTTCGCTTGATTGCTCGTTCGATGCCTCAGCATCGGCGATATCCGTATTGTCAGAAGCACCGACTTCAGAGGTTGCTTCGCTTTCCTCCTGATTATCAGGTGCTTGATCTGCGCTGTTTTCGTCAGACGATTCAACTTCTGCATTCAACTCCGAGGTTGACGCCTCGGAGTCGGTTGCGCTCGAATCAGCGGCCGTTGCTTCTTGACTGTCAGAATCGTTTGTCGACTGAGATTGAACCAACGGCGAATTTTGCGCAGATGACTCAACGTTCTTCTGTGTTGCCTGAGCGCTCTTCGTCAAAAGGTTTTCTTGAGTAGCACTTGCCGTTTGGGTTTCACCGGCATCCACAGTCTCTGAGGCACTGAAGGGAAGTACCGCGAAGAGTCCAAGTGCGATTGCTGAGGATACAAGGAACGTGCCAGCAGCATAGCGCACGCGAGAAGGATGCGTGTTTTCGACCACGCGCGCGTGTTTCGCATGTTTTCCGCGAACGTGTGTGTTGCTGGAAGCATGCTTCGCTTTGCTGATATCGCCCATCAAGATCCTTGTGAATCGCTTGACCACAACATTTGCGCTAATTATTTAGCTTATATCACAAAATATGGTGTTTTAAGCGGGAAATTAGACGAATTGCCTCTTGTTCAAAGAAGCTGCAAAGGGGAAGCAAACTGCACCTATCCCAGAGAATTCAGGATAAGTAGATGGGCTGCAGGGATTCACGATGAATAGTGGCTGGGCTGCAGGGATTCGAACCCCGATAGTCGGCACCAAAAACCGAAGTCCTGCCATTGGACGACAGCCCAGCTTCAGAGAAAGGGGCATGATTGGCTAGCTGGTGGGCCCTGGGGGACTCGAACCCCCGACCTTGGGATTAAAAGTCCCCTGCTCTACCAACTGAGCTAAGGGCCCATTCCCAATCACGCGAAGGGTTATTCTAGCGCTGCGAATTGTTTTGGTCAATCGCTTGGCAAGCCAATCAAGAAACGAGCAAGATGCGTCTAACCTTGCCGCTTTCCATGTGCGAAATGGTAGACAACGGCTGCAAATGCAGCACAGAAAGCAAGGACGATATAGCTTCCGCTGTAGCCGATGAAGGGGATAATGGCGCCGATTACAATCGGTCCGATGCCGCTTCCGAGGTCCATGCTCATGAAGAACGTCGAGTTGGCTTTGCCAAGCTCGTTTTGGGGTGTGTCGCGCGCAATGACCGCCTGGACGATCGATTGAGATGCTCCGATGCCGAAACCGACGAAGGCCGCTGATAGCAGCAACAGGGGACCGTTGAAGGCGAGCGCTAGGATTATCAACCCGATGGTCAGCGAAGCGAAGCACCAGTAGATGATGGAGTTTTCTCCCGTACGGTCGACGCGGCGGCCAACAGGAGGTCTCGAGATGAGGATCACGATCGCGTAGATGACGAAGTAGAGGCTCACAGCATCGGAGAGACCGCGCTCCTCTGCGTAGAGTGTGACAAATGAGAGGATTCCAGAATAGCCGAGGTAGCAAAGGAACAGTACCGATGCAAGCGGCACGACCGAAAGCTGGATGAGCGATGAGATGCCACGCTTGACATGCATGTGCTGCGCACCGCCCGTTTCGGGAAGCTCTGGTTCTTCATCTTTAACAGCATGGGGGATTTCGAGCAAAAACAAACTTAGTACAGCGATGACTGCGATGGCTGCAGCGCATGCAAACATGCCAACATAGCTGTTGAACAAGTTTGTTAAAAGAATCGCGACAAACGGTCCAACACCCGTCGCAAGAGCTTGCATCATCGAAAAGTAGCCAATGCCTTCGCCGTAACGTTCACGGGGAATGACGAGCGCAGCTCCTGCTGCAGCAGAGCCCGACATGATGGCGAACGCGAAGCCGTGGATGATGCGAACAGCCATGAGCGCGGGGAAGCTCATCGGAACAAGATACAGCAACATGGAAATGGCATTGATTGAAGTGCCGATGGCAAGGGAGCGTTTGACGCCCCACGAGTCGATGCGGCCTCCAAAGAACAATCGGGTGAGGAGAGCCGAAATAACATATGCGGTGATCATGAGGCCACCGATGCTGTGGGTCACGCCATACGTGTCCATTGCGAACTCGGTGATTTTCACCATAGTGAGGTAGAACGAAAGAGCAGAGCAGAAGTTGACACCCATGAGCACAATGAACGTGCGGGTCCACAACTTCTCATGTTCCACGGATTATCCCCCTGCTTTCCGCTAAAATAATTTGGCCTATTTTACATCGAGAATGCCAAGGATGACTATGGACCCCATATTTGAAGAGGAACAGCAGCACCTGACAAACACGTATGAGAAGCTCTTGCACATCGAGCAAGATGTCCGTGCGCAACTCGACGCTGACCTCGCCGAGGCTCTCGAGGATAAAGAGGATATGTTCGATGAGATGACGCGTGACTTTGCTGCCGATATTCAACTCGAGACGCTCGCAGAGCTCGAGGCCATGAACCGAATCATCGAGAGCTACAACCTTTCAGCCGATATCAATACCGAAAAGCTCCGCCGAGCGCAGTTGCTGCTCAAGAAGCCGTACTTCGCGAAAGTGCGCTTGAAGTTCCCAAAAGGCGAGGAACCGAAGGACATCTACATTGGCGCGGCTGGCATGACAGACGAGGTGCGCCGTCACTTCATCGTCGATTGGCGTAGCCCAGTTGCCGAGGTGTACTACAACCAGTCGAACGGGGCAACGTCGTACGAAGCGAACGGGCGAATCATCGAGGTCGATTTGCAGCTGAGACGTCAGTTCGATCTTGACCAGGATGAGCTGCATGCCTATTTCGACACCACCGTTGCAATTGAAGACCCGCTGCTGCTGGCATCGCTGTCGAAGCGGCGAACGGCACGTCTCGAGGCGATTACGACGACCATCCAAAAGGAGCAGAACCGTGTTATCAGGCATGCTGATGTGCCGGTGCTGCTCGTGCAGGGCATAGCCGGCTCTGGCAAGACGTCTGTGCTGTTGCAGCGCATTGCGTATCTGTTCTATACCGAGCGTGAGACGCTCGTGCCATCGGATGTGTTCCTGCTCACGCCGAACCCGGTGTTCGGGCACTACATCGACAACGTCTTACCGGACATGGGGGAGTCGAACCCGCAAATTCTGACCTGGGATGATCTGATGGAGAGGTTGGGTCTTTCGGGCCGTGGCATCGTGCGTGAGGAGCCGATCGAATTGCTCGACGCGATTGACGAAGCCATTCCCGACCTCGTCCTCGAGCCGAATGACTTTTGCGATTTGCGGGTTGAAGACGAGCGCGTGATCGGCGCTTCCTCGATTCGCGCGTCGCTCGACAAGTTCAAGAGCGCGCAAATGGGTCCCCATAGGTGCACGCTCGCCATGGAGGATATGAAGGAAAAACTCGAGCAGCGAATTCTGCGCTTATCGAAGGATGAAGAAGTACAGGAGCGAGTGCTGGACCTCTCCAACGAAGAGCAAATCCGTCTTTTCGGTCAGCAAATTGCCCCACTCGACGAGGAAGAGCTCGTCTCGTGTACAAAGCAATGGCTGCAAGCTCGTTACGCGCCTATTGAAAAGGCAATCGAAGAAGGCGGGTGGTTACGCCTCGATAGGATTGGCATGCGCATTCTTGGCAAGCAGACGCTCGATTCGGTTGAGTGGCTCTATTTGAAGCTGGCCCTCGTGGGTGGGGGTGAGCGCCACGCTCGATATGTCATGGTCGACGAGGTGCAGGATTACACGCTCACGCAGCTTGCGGTATTGGCGCGATTCTTCCCGAACGCCCATTTCCTTTTGCTTGGAGATGGAAATCAGGCTGTTCATTCGGGCTCGGCAACCTTCTCGGCAATCAAGGACCTCTTCGTTCGTTTGCGTGGAAGCGTCGATGAATGCTCGCTCATGATCAGTTATCGCTCGTCTCCTGAGATCACGGAGCTCTTTTCCAAGCTTCTCCCAAAAGGGGAACGCCTGGAGGCGTCGTCGGTCCAGCGTCCTGGAACGCCCCCAGAGATTGTCGAATGCTCGTCAGACGACGATTATGAACAGGCGATTTGGGATGCAGTGGTCAACGCTGCAGGGGAAGAGTCGTTAACAGCCATCATTGCCAACAGTCGAACGCGTGCTAAGCAGTTGATGCGTCTGCTTGAAGGGGCGCCCGTCCAAACAGTGCGCGAAGATGGCGCACTGCCCAAGTCGGGTGTCGTTCTGCTCGATGTGAAGCTTGCAAAGGGTCTCGAGTTCGATCATGTAATCGTCCCCGATGTGCAAGAAGGTGCGTTCCCGAACGAGCCACTTCGCCGTCATCGACTGTACACGGCAATATCGCGCGCAACGCAACGCGTCACGCTCATTTCGAACGGACCGCTTTCAAATCTTTTGCGCTAGAGACTGGCGGCATAGTATCGGGACGATGCGATATCCGGACGGTCAATGCATCGTCCCGAAAAAAAGAGATCTAAGCTTCAAGCGCCTGGTCGATGTCTGCAATGAGGTCGCGGGCATCTTCGAGGCCGACGGACAGGCGAACCATGTCGCCCGGCACTCCAGCTGCAGCAAGCTCTTCATCGCTCATTTGGCGATGCGTCGAAGATGCAGGGTGCAGGCAGCAAGTTGCCGCATCGGCGACATGCGTGGCGATATGGGCTACCTTGAGATTCTTCATGAAGCGTTCAGCAGCTTCGCGTCCACCCGTGCAGCCGAAGCTGATGACACCGCACGTGCCGTTCGGCATGTACTTGGTTGCAAGGGCGTGATACTTGTCTCCTTCGAGCCCAGGGTAGTTGACCCAGCTGACATGCGGGTGCTCGGCAAGATGCTCGGCAATGACCTGTGCGTTTTCGCAATGACGTGCCATGCGGACGTGAAGGCTCTCGAGGCCAAGGTTGAGGATATAAGCGTTCTGCGGTGAAGCCATTGCTCCGAAGTCACGCATGAGCTGCGCAGTGGCTTTCGTGATGAAAGCGCCCTCGATACCGAAGCGCTCAGCATAGGTAATGCCGTGATAGCTCTCGTCAGGCGTGCACAGTCCTGGGAATTTGTCGGCGTGAGCCATCCAGTCGAATTTTCCGCTATCGATGACGCAACCACCAAGTGCTGCAGAATGTCCGTCAAGATACTTGGTTGTCGAATGCGTGACGATATCAGCACCCCATTCGAATGGCCTGCACATGATAGGAGTGGGGAATGTGTTGTCGACGATCAGCGGAACGCCATGGGCATGGGCTGCATTTGCGAACTTCTCGATATCGAGCACCGTGAGAGCTGGGTTGGCTATCGTCTCGCCGAACACGGCTTTGGTGTTGGGCTGGAAAGCTGCATCGAGCTCTTCGGCGGTGCAGTCGGGGCTCACGAACGTGAACTCGATGCCCATTTTGGCCATCGTAACTGCGAAAAGGTTATATGTGCCTCCATATATAGAATTGGATGCGACGACGTGGTCGCCTGCGGAAGCAATGTTGAAGACGGCGAAGAAGTTCGCGGCCTGGCCGCTCGATGTGAGCATGCCGGCAGTGCCACCTTCTAGTGCCGTGATCTTGGCAGCAACGAGGTCGCAAGTCGGGTTCTGAAGACGTGAGTAGAAATAGCCTTCAGCCTCGAGGTCGAAAAGCTTTCCCATATGCTCCGACGTCTCATAGCGAAATGTCGTCGACTGGATAATCGGTACTTGACGCGGCTCGCCGTTGCCTGGTTTGTATCCGGCGCGAATGCATTTTGTTCCGAGTTCCATCTATTCCTCCTGTCAAATTGTCATCGAAACAAATAATAGCGTTTTGCTATGAATCAGCAAATGACCAAACGCAAACCAGCTCGCGGAAAACCTGATAGAATTGCACGAATGCTTTAATCGATGCTTTCAGTACGGAGGAACATGAGTCGCGAATTGCTACAGCGAAAGCTCGAGTCAATTGTCGGTGCACCGAACGTCTTGGCAGACGAACCAATGCACGCCCATACAACGTTTCGTGTTGGCGGACCCGCCGACTTGTTCGTCATGCCTTCGTCAGTCGAGGAAGTCAAAGAAGTCCTCAGCGCGTGCGATGCTGCAGGAGAAACAACTTATATAGTTGGTCGCGGTAGCAACCTGCTCGTTGCTGATGACGGTTTGCGCGGCGTGGTCGTACAGCTTGCGGGAAACTTCGCTCAAGCTGATGTGAGACACGACGGGACAGTCGTTGCCACGGCTGGAATCTCGAATGCAAAAGTCGCATCCCAGGCTTTGAAAGCGAGCCTTACCGGGTTTGAGTTTGCCGCTGGCATCCCTGGCACGATTGGTGGAGCTGCAATCATGAACGCGGGCGCCTACGATGGCGAGTTCAAGCATGTCGCCACCTCCGTGACGTGCCTTGATGCCGATAGAAACATCATCGAAATCACTGCCGATCAGGCAAAATGGGGATACCGCCATTCGATGATGATGGATGCGGGCATGACCGTCCTAGAAGTAATGTTGAAGCTTGAAGAAGGCGACCCTGAATCGATACGCGCCCGCATGGACGAGCTTGCGCATCGCAGGGCCGACAAACAGCCGCTTGATTTGCCATCGGCAGGATCAACATTCAAGCGACCTGAGGGCTACTACGCAGGCAAGCTCATCCAGGATGCGGGTCTTATGGGCTATACGGTCGGCGGCGCGCAGGTGTCTACAAAGCACGCGGGTTTCGTCGTGAATTTCGACAACGCCACGGCCGCCGATATCGCGCAGGTCATCTACGACGTGAAGGCGCGTGTCCTCTCAGAGTTTGGCGTAGAGCTTGAGCCTGAAGTTCGGATGTGGGGTTTTGACGCCTCATAACACCGTGACTGCTCACATGTGCTCCTGAAACAGCACTTGAAGAAGTCTTTCGCATGTGGGCATAGCTCACTATCACAATCGCACACACGAGAATTGTGAACGTCAACACGATCAATGCTGCGGTAAGCGCGGGATCCCCGAGAATTGGAAGGTTGGCTGACTGATCCGTTGCTGATTGCTTGATGGGTTTCCCTGGCGATGGCGTTTCCTGCTCGGGCGTGTTGGGCTGCGGTTCATCATCGAGCGGCGGCGTTACGGACGGCTGCTCTTCATCAAATGTTACGGTTTGGCCTTCATCGGATATATCAGCGTGTTCGGCGATAATTTCGCTATCACAGGATAGCGTCTCGAACGCGACGAGGCTTTTCGACTCGAGGTCGTCCGAGATGAACTCGAACGCCACTTCAACCGTGCCCTCCGATTCAGAAGGAACGAACGTGGCATGCGAACTCACCGGGTTTCCAGCCGTGTCTTCAAGTTGGCCTGCATCAGCTCCGTCAGCTCCGCGTAGATGAAGCGTGCCTTCGACAATATATGGTTTGTCTGGCACGAGATCGTGATAGGCGACCGTGTCGACGAGCGTGATGGTGTCAAGCGGCGACACGGTATGATCTCCATCGTTTGCGTCTACAAGCGTCGTTCCAATGTACGGCACCAGTTCCGGCTCGGGTTCCGGCTCAGGTTCAGTCGGCACTTCTTCGTCATCAACTGTGCCGAGGTCGAGCTCGCGTGCATTACGCGAAATCGTCACGTCGAAACTTACGAGCTCATAACCTTCGTTTGCAGATACGGGCAGCTCGGTCACCGTGTACGTATCGAAGGGGAGTGCTCCCAGCTCGTCGTCGGGAATGCAGGTTGTGTCGCTGCGACCGCTGAACCACACGCCGGCAGAAGGATCGAGCATGGATTCGTTGACAGTCATGACAGGTTCAACATCATCATCTGAAGCTTCTTCGGTCTCGTTTGTTGGCTGGTTATCGTCGGCAGTTTCACCCTCAGCATTTTCTATTTGAGCTTCTTCCGAGATTTCGGCGATTGTACTTTTCAGCAGGACTTCATCAGAGGGGCTATTGTCATCAATTTCAATTTGCTTCTCGTCAGAAGGAGTCGTTTCGTTTTCAGAATTTTGGGTCGACTCCTGTGAAGGCTCGGGTGTGGCGAACGATAGCGCAGCGTCGTTGGCGTTCGTGTTGTATGAATGCGGGTTCCAGGAGGACGCCGTTGAGATCATTCCGTTTTCGTCGGTCACGACGATATGTGACTCGCCGGTTGTTTGCGAAGTCAGCATGAAGGGTATGCCTGCGAGTCTGCCCATCGTTGTGCCATCGACTTTCGAGAACTCGAAATCGCCTCGGATGACCTGATTGGAAACGGATGATGACGGTTCGGTTAGATCCGCAATCTGACCGTCGGAATCGATGGTGAACATCGCACGCCAATCTCTCGAAGCTTGGTCGAAAAGGTAGCCTTCGCTCGATGAGAATTCTCTAATTGAATACGTGCCAACAGGCAAGGCGTCTACAGCGGTACGTGCTATGAAACCAAGGTCTTCTGCGCTGGTGGAAATCGTCATGACTGCGGAGCCTTTGCGGAACTCGTTACCATCGACCAAGATTGGTTGCTGGTTTTCTGACATGATTTCAAACGTAGCATGTTCGAGAGTGGCAGAGCCTTGCTCAACCGGTTGCTGATACTCGCGGTCGATTTTCCCAACCGCAACTCCTCCGCGCTGTACGTAATCAAAAACAGTCGAGGCCATAAATGGAGTGACAGATTGGGGGGAGGATCCGTCGGGCTTGATGGTCGCAACATATGTGCCAGTATTGCTGAGACGGTATCCGGAAGGTGCTTCGATTTCCTGTACAGCAATCGTTCCAAGAGGAATGACCACCTTGCCGTTTGCGTCACGATAGAAGTCATCGCCCGACACCTTGAGCTCGTCAGTCACGCGCGCTACACCGCTATTGTCGGTTTTAACGACCCATGTTCTTGTCGCATTGGTTGGCAACGAACCTGCATCGTAATAGCCATCGAAGTAGCGCACTTCGAATTTCGCTCCGCCAAGCGTTGCCGAGCCCTGTGCTTTGCCATCAGATGTCTCGGCATCGCGTTTGTGCGCCCAGCTCGACGGAGTCTCGTGCTGCGGTACATCGGACACCGAACCGCCGTTTACCTGCGCATCACCGCCTGCAGGAACTGCAACCTCGTAGACGTTTCCATCTATTGCATAACCATCTGGCGCGTCTGTCTCGACAACGTAATAGGTTCCAGGTGCAAGGTTACGCTCAGTTTTCCAGGCTCCTTGGTCGTTGGTAACGTGGGTTTCAAGGGCTTTTGATGCATTGCGAGTCGATGCGTCATCACGAGAAGCGTATATGCCGTATTCCGCACCAGCCAAGCTGTAAAGCGCGTTGCCGTCGCTGATGCTCGGTAGCGAGCTCTTCTTCTGCAGGGTTATTCCACCGTAATCCCTGAACTTAATAAGGTAGAATCGCGAACCCCAGCATTTCGGCTGGACTGTCGAAAGAACGCACCCATCGATATTTGTTTCTGCTGTAATGGCTATGTCGTGCGATGAATGCAAGAACTTGTCATCATCGGGCGAGGCTCCCCAGAAGATGCCGATATGCGAATCTTTCACGTGTGCATGGTAGCGACCGTAATCATCGTAGCCACCTGAATCCAAGTCATCGATCATGACGATGATGTCACCTTTGACGGCAAGGCCAGATGCAAGCAAATCCCACTTGTTCGAGAACTCGTACATCTCAAGGCCATAGGTTTTCGCAAGACGCCAGAACGTACGGGCATTTGCGTAATGCCCCGCCGCTGCACCATAGCCATCGATTGCGTTCGGCGCACCGTTCCACCAATCGGCCATGAACTGGCTGCTGTAGTCATCAGCGCCTGCATCTGTTAGTGCTCGGGAAACGAAACCACCGCAGTTCATTCCAACGTGGCCGGTGGGAGACGGGTTGCCCCGCGGCCAAAACATACCATCGTTCCAGGACGGGTAAGGTTGTTCGCTGAGATACCATCCCTCGTAAGGAGTTCCCTCGTAAACGGAAGACCAATTTGCTTCGACGGACGACACGAACTGTTGGCGCGTGATTCCGAGCACGTCGTCCAGCGTCGGCTCGTTTGCGGCAGACGCAATCGTTTGCGGCAAGGCGAGGAGCACAAGCGCGAAAACGAGGCCGAGCGCGACCAGTAATGGCGCCGAACGTCCCCGTTTCGATCGTCGACTCTCTTTCGATCGTTGTGTGGCGTTGATAGTCATGTCGAGCATCCTTCCTTCTGAACCGATAGATACGATTCAGGGGATGCTACCGACGCAATCCATTCACGCGACCGCGATCAAGTCAATAAATGTTCGCTGACCTTGGAATGTTTCGTCTGTGTAATCGTGTGCGATATGCATTGTTCTGTCCCATTCGATTCGCTTTCGCATCGCGAGATGCGAGCAAGGAATTCTCAACTTCGCCGTTAAGGGTTAATTCCCACACGCTCACCAGGACAGAATATCCACAGTGCAATTGTCGCGGATTATCGGTATAATCGACTATTGACTATGCCCAGTATTGGGTCTTGGTTGCTATGGGTGAGCCGGGGAGGGGCCATCGCCCGCGAAGGGCTTACCTCAATAGGTGTGGCCGAGTTCGAAAGAACTCGAGAAGGTAATCGGAAGAGAAGAGGGGAACGCATATGACGCAAGTCGATATCCATGCTCCCGGTGTAGAGGTGAAGAAGAGCGCATGCTACTTCTGCCACGCAAATTGTGGCGTCCTCGCCTACGTGAAAGATGGCGAAGTCATCAAGATCGAAGGCGACCCCGACTACACCAACCAGGGTGGTTTGTGCTGCCGCGGCACGAGTGCTCTCAAGCACGTGCATCATCCGGCGCGCATCAACCACTGCCTGAAGCGCGCAGGCGCCAAGGGCGAAAACAAGTGGGAACAGATCCCATGGGACCAGGGCATCCGCGAGGTTGCTGAAAGGCTCAACCAGATCAAGGAAGAGAGCGGCGCCGAGGCAATTGCCACCGCTGGCGGCACCACTCGTACTGACGACTACGCACGTCGTCGTTTCTTCAACATCTTCGGTTCGCCGAACAGCTTCCACAACGCGCTGCTGTGCTGGATTCCGACGTTCATGGTCGAGACGGCCGTGGGCGGCTGGTCTCCGTTCGAGACCGACCTCGGCGGCTCCCGCTGCGTCATTCTTTGGGGTATGAACCCCGGCGCGTCCACGCTTCCGAGTATGCACGGCTACACCGACCTTCAGCTCAACGGCCTGAAGATCATCGTGGTCGACCCGCGCTATTCCGAGACCGCCAAGAATGCAGACTTGTGGCTGCCGCTGCGTCCGGGCTCCGACACGGCGCTCGCGCTGGCCATGGCACACACCATCTGCTACGAAGGCATGGTTGACTTCAACTTCGTGATCAACCAATGCGACGGCTTCGATGACATCATGAACCACCTCGAGAAGTACTCGCCCGAGTGGGCTGCCCCCATCACGTGGCTCGATCCCGAGGACATCCGCAAGGCCGCTCGCATGTATGCCATGAACAAGCCCTCCAACATCCAGTGGGGCTGCACGTGGGACCAGCTCGGCCCCGACTCGGTTTCCGGTTCGCATGCCCGCGCCATCATGCGCGCTCTCACCGGCAACCTCGACTGCCCGGGCGGCGACCTCATCCCCGGTCCGTCGATGACGTTCCTCACCGACGAGGAGCTCGAGCTCAACGAGCTGCTTCCTGAGGAGCAGAAGGCAAAGCAGATCGGCTCCAACTTCTTCAAGCTCACCTCGTGGCCCGGCTACAGCAAGATTGCTGACACCGCGGTTGCCACGTGGGGCAAGGCCATGACCACCGAGTGGTTCTGCGAAGCACATGGCCCCAGCGTCTTCAAGGCCATCATCACAGGTGACCCCTACAGGGTCCGCGGCCTTATCGTTTGCGCCACCAACCCGCAGAGCTGCTACGGCGACTCCAAGATGGTGCTGCAGGCGCTCAAGTCCTGCGAATTCCTGGTCACCGTCGAATACTGGATGACCCCTTCAGCGTTCTATTCCGATTACATCTTCCCGGCGGCTGGCGCTCTCGAGCGTCCCGTCATGCACACCAACTACGGTGCTACCGACTCCATTCAGTGTTCGCAGCGCGCCATGCAGCCGCTGTACGATCGTCATGACGAGTACACGTTCTGGAAGGAACTGGGTCTCGCTTGCGGTCAGAACCCCGAGTACTGGCCGTGGGAGACCGAGGAAGACGTCTACTACGACGTCATCAAGCCGCTCGGTTATCCCGTCTCGAGCTACGACGAGTTCGTCGAGAACTATCGTATGTTCTTCCCGCCGCAGCACTTTAAGAAGTACGAGAAGAACGGCTTCTGGACTCAGACCCGCAAGTTCGAGTTCAAGTCGACGATTCTCGAAGAGCTCGGTTATCCGCCGATGCCCGAGTATCATGGCTGCGGTGAGAACGAATACGATCACCCCGAGCTGCTCGCCGAGTATCCGATCACGCTCACCACTGGTGGTTCGCCGATGCCATACCACCACTCCGAGCACTTCAACATGCCGACGATCCGCTACATCGCGCCCGAGCCGTACTTCACCATCCATCCCGATCTCGCTGAAGAGCTCGGCATCAAGTACGGTGACTGGTGCTGGATCGAGACGCGTCGTGGCCGCATCCGCATGCGCGCCAACGTCGAGCCCTCCATCGCGCCGAAGGCCGTTTGGTGCCCGCGCGGTTGGTGGTATCCCGAGCTGGGCGCCGACGATCCCGAGGCCCCGTTCGGCTGCTTGATTTCGAACACCAACGTTCTGACGTCTGTCGACAACGAGCACTGCGACCCGATCGGCGGTTCGTGGTCCAACCGCGGCCTGCTCTGCAAGGTCTACAAGTGCACTGATGCCGACCTCAAGGCGAAGGCCGACACCCGCTGGTCGATCCCGGGTTCGTCGCCCATCAAGTCGAATGTTTACGAGGAAGCTGTCCAGGTCCTGCCTTCCGAGCAGCCCCTGCGCTTCGATCCCATCCCGTTCACACCGCCCACCTGCGACCGCGAGGTTCCCGAGGGCCTGGTTTGGGACTGGCACCGCGACAAGATGGTTCAGCCCGGCACTCACTACGAGCTTGACGAAGAGTCCGGCTGGCTCATTGATCCCAAGACCCAGAAATACTACGACCAGTTCTCCGGTTGGGCGTACGACGCCGACAAGGAGCTCCTGCTCGACGAGGCGACTGGCACCTATTACGACTTCGAGCGCAACGAGGTTCCGTTCGTCGCCGACATGCGCGTCTATCCGGGTCTCGAGACTGCTCCGTATGCCATGCCCGAGGGCTCCGATGTGACTTGGTTCCCCGAGAAGGGTTACGCAACCAAGCCCGGCGCTGCTGGCGAAGGCAAGATCTACGATCCCGAGAGCGGCTGGATGGTCGGTATCGAGGACGGCGTCTGGTATGACGCTTACTATGGCTACGCTTACGATCCCACTGCCGAAAACCTGATCGACATGGAGACTGGCCAGCGTTACGACATGGAATACCAGCCCATCTACGAGGTCGCTGGCTACCGCGTCTATCCTGGCACCGAGCAGGCTCCGTACGAGCTGCCCGAGGGCATCGTGTGGGATGCTGAGAAGGGCTACTCCACCGTTGCCGGCGAGATCGGCGAAGGCAAGATCTACGATCCGGACAGCGGTTGGCTGGTCGGCATCGAGGACGGTTATTGGTACGAGAGGTTCTACGGCTACGCGTTCGATCCGACGAACAACACGCTGCTCGACCTCAAGACCGGTGATCGCTACACCATGGAATACGAGCCCATTGCTGCTGACGAAGCGGCTGCGGAATAGGAAAGGAGAGGGGTTACCTATGACGCGTTACGCGATGGCTATTGACCAGCGTCGCTGCATCGGCTGCCATTCGTGCTCGGTCGCATGCCGCACCTGGAACGAACTGCCGCTGGACATCATCTACAACCCCGTGCTCGGCGGTATCGTCGAGGGCACGTGGCCGAACGTCCACCGCAACTACCTGCCGACGCTGTGCATGCACTGCAAGAATCCCGAGTGCGTGCCGTGCTGCCCGACGGGTGCTTCTCAGCAAGATCCCGACGGTGTCGTTTGGGTCGACTACAAGAAGTGCATGGGCTGCAAGGTGTGCGTCAACGCTTGCCCGTACGGCATGCGCGACACGTCGCACATGGTTCGTCGCTTCGACGAGTTTGTGCGCAAGTGCACCTTCTGCAAGGAGCGCCGCGAGATGGAACCGGGCGCCGATCCGTACTGCGTGCAAACGTGCCACCAGAAGGCGCGCGTGTTCGGCGACATCGACGATCCGGATTCCGCGATCTCGAAGCTGATCGGCCGTGCCGACACGTTCCGCCTGCTCGAAGAGCTTGGCACTGACCCGCAGATTTATTACATCCCGGATCTGGGAGGTACGCGATAATGGATATGAAACAATACCAACAAGAGAATGCTGAGATTCAGTACAAGCATCGTTACTGGGGTTTCCAGATCGCCACGTACCTGTTCCTGGGTGGCCTCGGCGGCGGTATCCTCTTCCTGTCCTGGGTTCTGACCACGTTCGTGTTCCCGGACACCAGCCTGGTGCAGGCGTTCATGCTCCCGAACTTCATCGCGCTGCTCGCGATTGTTCTGGGTCTGTTCTTCCTCGTCGAAGAGCTCGGCCAGCCGCCGGTATTCTACCGTGCATATGTCACCGCAACCTCCATCATCAAATGGGGTGCCGTGCTGCTGACCATCGCTTCCTTCGGCGACCTGTTCTGGCTGCTTGGCAACTGGAGCCCTGAGGTTCCCATCCTCGGCTTCCTGAGCGTGTTCAATTTCCTCGGCGGGCTTTCCGGCCTGTGGCTGGGTGCTGCTGGCATCGCCGGCTTCGGCATCATGGTCTACACGGGCGTCATGCTGTCCACCCTGAAGGCTCACTCCTTCTGGTCGACGCCCGCCCTGCCGATCCTGTTCACGACTTCTGCTCTTTCGACCGCATGCGCCGGCATCATGCTGTCGCTGTGCGGTTGGCCGGGCGTTGCGGCCATGTCCGACCTGGTCGCTGCTCATGAGGTCCACGAGCTCCTGCACGTGCTCGACATCATTCTCGGCTTCGCCGAGCTGACGATCCTTCTCGTCATGGTCCTGTCGTTCCTGGGCGCTGGCAACCGCACCCAGCAGCGCGTGGCTCAGCGTTGGGTCAAGGGTTCCTATGCTGGTTGGTTCTGGATTGGCATGATCGGCCTCGGCCTGGTCATCCCGCTGATCATGAACGCCAGTGGCAACCCTGCTGCCGGCACGATCGCCTGCATCCTCGTTCTGTGCGGCGGCTGCCTGCTTCGCTTCCTGTGCGTCTGGTCTGACGACCGTCAGCCGCTCGAGGGCGAGAACAAGTACTACTTCCGCCAGAAGCACGGTGACGTCGACTACTCCAAGCTCTACGTCAAGCCCGCTAAGGAGATGGAGCGCGGCCAGACCTTCGAGTACATCGAGAATATGTACTAGTCTGATTGCAGCGTAGCAAAAGCTACTTGGGGGGAGCCCATGAGGCTCCCCCTTTCTTGTTCAACAATCAAGTGGGAAATCCCTATTGGTTAGACCGTTTGCACGCCATATTGAATAGAGCGGCAAGCGGTCCTCACGACCTCGTCGCTACCGTACAAGCGCTCGAACTCGCGCGCGAAGGGTGAAGCAGCGCGGGGGGATCCAGCATTGGCAAGAAGGATTGTCGCGGCTGCAACCTGCTGGCGCATATTCACGGGTGCAACGGGGAAGTGCATTCGCTCCATCTCCCGCATAGCTTCGAGTGGCGGGCTGTTCACGATGGCAGGCGCATCTGGTTGTTTACGAAGCCCGCTGATTACCTGCTTGGAACGGTCTGCGTATTCGCTCTTAAGCGAGGTGTTGTAGACGTGAATGGTGGCCGATTCCCATTGCATGCCGACATTCCAGAGCAGCATTGCCAGGTGAAAGTAGAGCAATGCGCAATCCGCGCTCGCAACGCAGCATCGAAGGCCTGCTATCAGGACATTTGCCGCTTCAGTGTGCCTGCCTCGTTCGGCAAGTATGTCTGCTTTCCGGTAGTAGGCGCTCGCCGTGGTGGGTGCGAGGGAAATGCAACGGTCAGCCTGCAATTCAGCCGCAGGGAAATCACCGATGGTTTGATAGAGGTCAGACAAACCGAAATGCGCGTAGAAGAGCGCACTTGGAGCTCTGAAATAGCGCGTGGCGGAAACACGCTTCTGCAGGGGTTCATCTGACGAATGCTCGAGGAACGCTTCAGCTTGTGCAGCTATCGTTCTTTCGTCTTCGACGAGTCCAACTGCCAACCGAGCAAGTGGATGCGGTGCAAACAGTGGATATGCGTCTTTATCGCCGTCAGGCGCTTCGAGCTGCCCTTCGAGCTCTTCTACAAGCGTTTCGAGCCGTACGATAGCGGAAAGAGAGGATTCGTCTGCGTCTTCCCGTGCCAGGTCGATGGCATCTGCATTGCCGCCCAGGTAATGCGATGTGTCGACATCGCATACGCGCTTGCAATAGAACAGTTTCTGAACTTCCAGAGGTAGTTCTCTCGCGTCGCTCCATGGGTCGATGTTTCGAGAGGGAATCTCGATTTCGGAAAGTGCTATGGCGTCTTCGTCGTGCGACTCAAGCCGACCACTCCAGTCGAGGTGAGGAGTCTCTACCAGCAGTGCAAGTTGTTCTGGATCGAATCTGAGCTCTGGTTTTGAGAACTCACCCGAATCGATGGCGGAGAGCACCGAATTGGCAAACGGACCACGTTCGATGTCGATTGACACCAAAGGCTTGTTCCATGCTGCATCGAAACCGACGCAAACCGCGCGCGTGATGTTGCGCCCGCTTCCGAAACAGGCAGCCGCGAAAAGGCATGAAAGCTTGATGATGTAGCTCGCGTACGCAAGGGATTCGGAATGTGCGTCTTTGCCAGTCGGATCGTCAAGAATTGCTGGCAAGAAGCTTGGCGGAGGACATGTGAAGAATACCGCAAGCATTCCCGTGCTGCTGTCGTAGTCGTACCGGTAGCTGGTGCGGTAGGGCAGCTCGAGCGCGTTGAATAGCTGTGCGGCGCGTGTGCGCACATCCCAATCGCTTTGTTCGGCAACGTGCGTGCCAAGCGTTGTCCGATAGGCATTCGGACGAACGCATTGTTGGAGAACCGCACGTGCGTTGTTTGCAACGCAATCGGTCGAGCGCCAATCAATTTCGTTGTAGAAATCGATAGAAATGTCAGAGATCGAATCAAGCGACGGTAGCTTCACGCGCGAGCTGCGCCAGCCAGCCTCATCTGACAGGTACCCACTTCCAAGAATCGAAATGCTTCTGCGCAGTTCCTTCTTCGATGAGTCGGCATCTCGCATGCCGTCTGAAACTGCATCGGATATGCCTACGAGGCGGTTGATGGCGCACTCGACAGCGAGAAGAGTTGATTCTATCGATTGGGGAAAGTCTTTTGCCGAAGTGAAATAGGCCAGGGATCCATTGTCCGGTCGCGACAACCTCAACCGCCGTGCGCTCGGGAGATTCGTCAAACGGTTGCCACCAGCCTGCTGGAGCAATTGGGATGCGTAGCGCTCGAACACCGTGCTGTCTTCGTGCTCCCCGCATTCGATTACGTTTGCGATTGCTGATGTGGAGTTGATCGAATCAAGCAGGACGTGGAGAACACGTTCCATCGAACGGGCTTCCGAAACACCGATACGGTTGTATTTAGGCGACTCGATCACGTGATGCCTTCCGCACGAGCAGATGTGACGATGGGGCGCTTGATGCGCCAAACAAGTCAAGTCCCATTATAATTGCATAGTGAAATCGGTAATGGATCGAGGGACTGAAGTGGGGCATCATGGACGAGTACACGTTTGAAGATTTGCTTGCAGGAGGCACGGTCACGTGTTCGTATCCTGGTCTTGAGACGGTTCGAGTGGGCGGTGTGTCCGACGCCGAATCGTGCGAGTCGCTTTTCTTCCCAGGGTGCTCGTTTATCAATTACGCGTTGCCGCTTGTGCAATCAGTGTACGACCTACTGGTCAATGCCGGTCAATGCGATGGCATATCGCTTTTGTGCTGCGGCAAGATTCTCGAATACGAAGGCGATGGGGGAGCAGCTCGAGCTGCATTCGAGCAGCAGTTCCGCGACCATATTGCCGGCACGTCGATCAAGCGCATCGTGGCGGCGTGTCCGAACTGCGTTTCCGCTTTAAGAAGATTGCTTGCGAAAGACGAGCGCACTTCTTCAATTGAGGTCGTCGCGCTTCCACGTGTGCTCGTCGATATGGGATATCGTGTCGACCAGGAAACGGCTGCTTCTGTGGTGTACAACGATGGACGTATCGAGGCAGGCACACCGGTGACGTTCTGTCCGAAGGACTCTTGTCCCGACCGGTCAACTGGCGAGTTTGCTGATGCATTGCGGGAGATTATGTCCGAGACTGCGATGGTCGAGCCCAAGTACGCCCGCAAACGCTCGTATTGCTGCGGTTCGCGCCCTCGTGCGGCTGGACATTACGACTTGGGCGACAAGATGGCGCGCCGCCATGGCGAACATGCTCAGGAGGCGGGTGCAAATGCGCTTGTGACGGCTTGCATCAGCTGCACATTCTCGATTTTGGGCTCAGGATGTACGGTTCCCGTGTTCCACTATCTCGAGCTGCTGTTCGGGTGGAATATTCCCTGGCAATACGCTAACAACTACATGAAGCTACGCTTCCTCTTCGATGATGCAGAAGCTGCGCGAGGGAACACGAGGGATTACAAGGGGCTGAGCGCGTAAACTTATTCGTCGCTGAGTGAACATGATCGAAACTAAACCGACAAATTGCCATTTCTGCGGATATTGCTGCGCGTTCCTCGCCACTGTCGAGGACGGGCGCGTTATCGACCTTAAGCCAGATCCGACCAGGTACCCATATGACGAGCGAATCCTTGCAGGGTGTCGCCGTTGGAAGATGAATCTCGATGTTCTCGACAGCCCGCGGAGGGTCAATTATCCGATTCGCCGCGTGGGGGAACGAGGCAGTGGCGAATGGGAGCAAGTGAGCTGGGATGAGGCGCTTGACGACATCGCACAGCGATTGTCTTCATTGCGCGACCAATACGGATCGGGCACGTTGGCCAGCATGATTGGTGGCCCGCATGCATCGTTTTGGCCGCTTCATCGTTTCATGAGCCTTTACGGGAGCCCGAACAACATGGGT
>JAZLCO010000011.1:0-5362 GCA_045614225.1 Eggerthellaceae bacterium
AGCAGGCCTCAGCGATTCATCCACGATGGCAAGCTCGGCTGCGTTCATGAACGTCGTGTTGTTCTCGCGCGCGATTTCCGAGATACGCTCGATGGTCGTGCGACCGATGCCGCGGCGCGGCACGTTGATGACACGTTGAGCAGCCATGTCATCGGCGGGATTGACCGCGAGGGTCAGGTACGCCATGACGTCCGAAATCTCCTGGCGCTCGAAGAAGCGCGTGCCGCCCACGATGCGGTAGGGCACGCCCGCACGCAGGAACATGTCCTCAAGCATGCGGCTTTGAGCATTCGTGCGGTAGAACACGGCGATTTGCTCGTAGCTCAGCCCTTCGTCATGGCGTTTGTCGATCTGTCCGGCGATCCAGCGGCCCTCGTCGCGCTCGTCGGACGCCATGAACACCTGGACCTTGTCGCCGTCCTCGGCCGTAGTCATGAGCTTCTTGGGTTTGCGGGTCATGTTGTTCGCGATGACTGCATTGGCAGCCGACAGGATGTTGCCAACGCTGCGGTAGTTTTGCTCGAGCTTGATGGTCGTGCAGTCGGGATAGTCGTTTTCGAACTCGAGGATGTTGCGGATGTCGGCGCCACGCCACGAGTAAATCGACTGGTCGTCGTCGCCGACAACCATGATGTTGCGATGCGACTCGGCCAGAAGCCGGCAGATCTCGTACTGTGCATGGTTGGTGTCCTGGTACTCGTCGACCAGGATGTAGCGGAACCGCTGCTGGTAGGCCGCGAGCACCTCGGGGTGATACTTCAACAGGAAATACGCGTAGAGCAGCAGGTCGTCGAAGTCGAACGCGTTTGCAGCACGCAGACGCTCCTGCAAGCGGCGATAAACGCGAGCGGCCATCTTTCCCACCGGATCGACCGCCTTGTCGGCGAACACGTCAGGCCCTTGCAGCTCGTTTTTCGCCATCGAGATGCGGTTGCGCAGTGCGTTGAGCGGAAAGCGCTTCGGGTCGATGTCGAGCTCGGCCATGATTTCCTTCACCAAACGCTTCGAGTCGGCATCGTCATAAATGGTGAAATTCTTCGAGAAACCGAGGATCTCGGCGTCGGCGCGCAGCATGCGCACGCACATGCTATGGAACGTCGACACCCACATGCCACGCGTGCGCGGCCCCACGAGCGCAACGAGGCGCTCGCGCATCTCGGTGGCCGCCTTATTCGTGAACGTGATGGCAAGAATTTCCCACGGCGCAGTGTCGGTCGACTCGAGGATGTGCGCAATGCGATAGGTCAGCACGCGGGTCTTGCCCGACCCGGCGCCTGCGAGCACGAGAAGCGGCCCGTCAATGCATTCGACAGCCTGTCGTTGAGGGTCATTCAAAGTTGTCAAATCTAGTGCCATAGAGCCCTCTCGGTAAAATTCTGCCAATTCTAGCGAAAAATCACGCAGCGGCCGCTTGGGCCAAAATACAACACCGCCCCACCCAATACGGACGGGGCGGTGCAAGCGATTTTAAGCGTTGGCCTTCTCGAATTCGTCCATGAATGCAACGAGAGCCTCGACACCCTCGCGGGGCATGGCGTTGTAGATCGACGCACGCATGCCGCCAACGGAGCGATGGCCCTTGATGTTCGCGATGTTGTGGTCGGCCGCCTCGGCAATGAACTTGGCATCCATATCGGCATCGCCGGTGATGAACGGCACGTTCATGATGGAGCGGTCCTCCTTGCGGGCAGTGCCCTTGAACAGCTTGGACTGATCGAGGAAGTCGTACAACAGCGCGGCCTTCTCGTGGTTGCGCTTGCCGATGCCCTCGAGGCCACCCTGCTCCTTGAGCCACTTGAAGACGAGGCCGCAGACGTAAATCGTGTAGCAAGCCGGCGTGTTGTACAGGCTGCCGGCATCGGCCATGGTCTTCCAGCGCAGCAGCGTCGGGGTGAAGGGCAGCACGTCTTCGCGGATGAGATCCTCACGGGCGATGACGATGGCCAGACCAGCCGGGCCGACGTTCTTCTGAACACCACCGTAGATGACGCCGTACTTCGAAACGTCAATCGGCTCGGAGAGGAAGCACGAAGACACGTCTGCGACCAGGGGTACGTCGCCCGTCTCGGGCAGCTTGTGGTAGACGGTGCCGTAGATCGTCTCGTTCTGGCAGATGTAGAGGTAGTCGGCGTTCTCGGAAACCTTGATGGCGTCGACATCGGGCACGTAGCTGAACGTCTCGTCCTCGCTGGATGCCAGGCAGTTCGCGGTGCCGTACATCTTCGCTTCCTTGAAAGCCTTCTTCGACCAGGAGCCAGAAACGATGTAGTCGGCCACGCCGCCTTCGACCTTCATGAGGTTCATCGGAATGGCGGCGAACTGCGTAGTGGCGCCACCCTGGAGGAAAAGCACCTTGTAGGTCTCGGGGATGCCCATGAGGTCGCGCAGGTCGGCCTCGGCGGTGTCGATGATGTTCTGGAACGGCTTCGAGCGATGGCTCATCTCCATGACGGACATGCCTGTGCCCTGGTAGTCGAGCATTTCGGCTGCAGCCTGCTCCAGAACAGATTCAGGCAGGACGGCGGGACCTGCCGAAAAATTGTAAACCCTGGTCATAGATACCTCCTTGCTGAAAAATATGTCGTTACACTATAGCACCACACGCAATTGACCACAGAAGCTCCCACAGAATCATCCGATTAGCACTATTGCGCACGCTGCATTACGTTAAAATGAATCGTGCACGTTTTAATACTGCACTTTTCGAAGGAGCACGATGGATCTCTCGCTCATGGGCATCCTTGCACAGGTTGCCACTTATCCTTCTCTCGCTGTAATCATTATTCTTGTTCTTCTTGTCACCATTATTTCAGGTGCCACCGACGCGCCAAACGCCATCGCCACGGCTGTGTCGACACGCTGTCTGACGGTTACCCAAGCGCTGTGGCTAGCGGCGATATTCAACTTCATTGGGCTGGTCGGCATGACCTACATCTCAACAGCTGTTGCACACACGATGTTCAACATGGTCGATTTCTCGGGAGACACACACCAAGCGTTAATGGCGTTAATGGCGGCGATGATAGGCGCCATCATCTGGGGCATCTTCTGCTGGTGGCGCGGCATCCCAGCCTCGAAGTCGCACTCCCTGATTGCAGGCATCACCGGCGGTGCCATCGCCATGAACGGGTTCGGCGGCGTCATCATCGGCGAATGGATGAAGGTCATCTACGGCATGGTGTTCTCGCTCGTTGCGGGCTTTTTGCTGGGCTGGGTGCTCGTGCGGGGCGTCGAGGTTGCGTTCAGCCATGTGAACCGCCGCAGCTCGCGTGGTGTATTCGTCGTCGTGCAAGACATTTGCGCAATCCTGCTGTCGTTCCTGCACGGTGCGCAGGACGGCCAGAAATTCATGTCGATCGCCATCTTGGGCATCGCGCTTTCCTTCGGCATGGAGTCAGCTGACCAGGCGGGCTTCCCGCTGTGGCTCATGATCACGTGCTCGATTGCCATTTCAGCAGGAACGTTCCTGGGTGGCAAACGCATCATCAAGTCGGTGGCCATGGACATGGTCAAGCTCGAAAAGTACCAAGGTGTTGCAGCTTCGATGAGCACAGTCGTGACGCTGTTCGTCTCCTCGATCACCGGCATGCCCGTCTCGACTTCACACTGCTCGACCTCGGCCATCATGGGCGTTGGCGCATCCAAGAGCATCAAGCGAGTGAACTGGGATATCGCGAAGAGCATGGTGACGGCTTGGGTTCTCACGTTCCCGTGCTGCGGCCTGATCGGCTTCGTGCTCGCCAAGGTGTTCATGCTGTTCTAAACGAGTATGGTAATAGCCCAGATGCTCATGTTTCCGCACTGCGGATCGACCGGTATCGTATCCGCCAAAACCTTAGAGACTGGAATGCATATCGCTATCTGAGCGACTACTAAATATGTGCCGCCGTTTAGACGACCACTCTTTCGCGCAACGCCGAAAAGGCAGCGATGCTTTTATAACTGACTGTTGAAAAAACACGCTAGAGGAATGAACGTTTTAAGAATTCGCAGGGGTTGAACCATAGAAACGATGCGCGCTAGACTCGTTTCATGGATACGAACCAGAGCATTATAATCGGCGACGAATCAGCCTTGTTCTTCCACCTGCACACCGATGGGCTGAAGAGGATTGGCGCCTCAATTACCTGGGATAACCCATTGATTGAAAGCGCTTCTTCGTCACCTCGCGCATCGTCTTTTAATACAAGCCATCCACTTTTCGGCGGCGAGCCAATCACCTTGCTCGTCGGCGGCGCGAATGCTCGACGGCGTTCGCGCCGCGTTACTTGCCGCACGTGTCCGACCGATCTTCCACAAGGATCGTTTATCAAACTCAGGAACAACTTGTTCATCGCCTCACCTGAGCTTACATTTGCTCGAATGGGCAATCGAATGACAGAATTCCAACTTGCTGAAGTAGGCATGAACCTTTGCGCCCGATACTACTCGAACATTGACACTGATAAACCAGCAGACCGGAGCACGTTTCTCACAACCCCCGAAAAACTAGGTCTTTACCTCGATCGAATCCCCTCTATGCGTGGGGCGAAAAGAGCCCGATCTGCATTGCGCTGGGTCATTTCCAATTCCGCTTCAAACGCTGAAACGAAGATGAAGCTGCAATATTGCACACCTTTGTGGGCCGGTGGAATGGGAGTGCCTTTCACGCACATGAACTACGATGTAAAAGCTGGGAAGCTAAGCGATCTCATGAGCCAAAACAAATACTGTATAGACCTGGTCAGCCCCGTGCTGAAGAAGGGGATGGAGTACGACGGCGAGGATTCCCACCAGAATCCGAGCAAAGACAAGCGTCGACTCAATGAGCTGAGAACGCTCGGATGGGACCTCTTCCCCATTGACAAAGCCATTTTGTACAATCCTGATGCGACCTACAAATCTGGATTCCAAATCAGGCAATACCTGGGCATCCGCGGTCGGCTTCCGAAGAACTGGGAGAAACGTTTCATCATGCTACGAAACGACCTTGGGTTGCCCATTTAGTAAACGAGACCATCTGGTCAAACAAGCCCGTAATTCACACAAGGCTTTTGAGGCGCGTGAAATCGTTAGGTCATACAGCAATCAGTGACGAGCCAGTTTCGTCCATAAGCTTAATATCTGCACAGATTACCAGCCTCTTTACACCAATACTGAGTCCATGGACGATTGGGCGCATCAATATGGGGTCCATGGATGAAATATCGATACAAAACTGCCGAAAAAACGTCCATGAACCCGTTATTTGCACAAAAGGCAGCTCTTTTGCATCAATACAAGGTCCATGGACGATTTGCATAGGTGGATTGCATCAAGATCAGCCCCATGGACGATTGGAGCAGGATATTTTCAGACAAACAAAAAGGCGGCTCCGTGAGGA
>JAZLCO010000012.1:0-21428 GCA_045614225.1 Eggerthellaceae bacterium
CTCGGGGCTCGGCGACCTGAACAATCACCATGCTAGAGGGGAAGGGCCCTTTTGCAAAGCAGGAGTGTCTCCCACCCGCACAGCGGGTGGTTCTTTGTGCCGCGCTGCGCGCGGCACTGGGTTGGTGACCCATGAAAAGAAAAAGAGCCTCCCCGACCATATAGGGAGGCTCTATTGTTCGTTTCTTGCTTGTGTTTAATGCCCGATGGAGCTGCCAACGTAGGGCGTCTTGTCCTTCAGCATGACGTCATGGGCGCCGCCTTCAACGATGCTGGTGGACGAGACGACCGTCAACTTGGCCTTCTCCTGCAGCTCGGGAATCGTGATGGCGCCGCAGTTGCACATGGTCGACTTAATCTTGGCGAGCGTAACGGCCACGTTGTCCTTCAGCGGACCAGCGTAGGGCACGTATGAATCGACGCCCTCCTCGAAGGTCATGCCCTTCTTGTCGCCACCCAGGTCGTAACGCTGCCAGTTGCGAGCGCGACTGGAGCCTTCGCCCCAGTACTCCTTCATGTACGAACCGTTGACTTGCACGCGCAGGCTCGGTGCTTCGTCGAAACGTGCGAAGTAGCGGCCGAGCATGACGAAGTCAGAACCCATGGCGAGGGCCAGCGTGATGTGGTGGTCGTAAACGATGCCACCATCGGAGCACAGCGGGATGTAGACGCCGGTTTCCTCGAAGTACTTGTTACGTGCCTTGGCGACCTCGATGGTTGCCGTCGCCTGACCGCGGCCGATGCCCTTCTGCTCACGTGTGATGCAAATCGAACCACCGCCGATACCGATCTTGATGAAGTCGGCACCTGCGTCGGCCAGGAAGCGGAAACCTTCCTCGTCGACAACGTTGCCAGCACCCACCTTGAGGGAGTCGCCGTAATGCTCGCGAATCCAGGCGATGGTCTTTGCCTGCCAGACCGAGTAACCCTCGGAGCTGTCGATGCACACGACGTCGACGCCCGCCTCAACCAGCGCCGGGACGCGCTCTGCATAGTCGCGGCTATTGATGCCTGCGCCCACCATGTAGCGCTTATGCTCGTCGAGCATCTCGAGTGGATTGGATTTATGCTGGTCGTAGTCCTTGCGGAAGACCATGTAAGCCAAGTTGCCATTATCGTCGATAAGCGGCAGCGAGTTGAGCTTGTGTTCCCAGATGATGTCGTTGGCCAGCTTGAGCGATGTGTCGGCCGGCGCGGTGACCAGCTTCTCGAGCGGAGTCATGACATCAGCAACCTTGGTGTCGAGGCCCATGCGAGTCAGACGGTAGTCGCGATCGGTCACAATGCCCAGCAGCTTGCCATGCGGATTGGCGCCTTCGGTGACGGGCATGGTGGAATGACCAGTGCGCTCGAGCAAATCGACAACATCAGCAAGCGTCATCTCGGGTGACAGGTTGGCATCGGACACGACGAAGCCGGCCTTGTAGTCCTTGACGCGGGCGATCATAGCCGCTTGGCTCTCAATGGACTGCGAACCGTAGATAAACGACAGGCCGCCCTCAGTCGCCAGCGCAATGGCCATCTTGTCGTCGGAAACGGCCTGCATGATAGCCGATACCATGGGCGTGTTCAGGCTGATGGCAGGCTCTTCCTCACCGCGGCGATATTTGACCAGCGGTGTCTTGAGGCTGACATTCGCTGGAATCGTCTCCTCTGACGTGTAGCCCGGCACCAGCAGGTACTCATTGAATGTGCGAGACGGTTCGTCGAAGTAAAAAGCCATGTGAACGCCTTCCCCTTTGGAGCTCGAAACAAGTTGTTGACATTATACGCGCCACTGTGGTCATTTGGTCCCAGAACCTACCGTTCTGCAATGATTACGCCGCTTGTTCATACCGCCTGCGAACTGCGGAATTGCGAGTTATTCGCATAACTTTTAACTCGACAAACACAACGTCCCCGAGACATCGCTACATCTCGGGGGCGCTATGACATTACAGTATGTTAGGGAGCGCTTACGCTCCACCCATCCACGTCGTGACGACCGGCACCCAGCCCATGATCAGAATGACCACGATAAGCACCGGCACGATGTATTTCATGTACACACGGGTCCACTGCGGGAACTTGGCACCTGTGCCCGTATCGGCTTCAGCGATGAAGTTCTTCCAGCCCCAGCCCTTCTTAGACGTGCAGAACAAGCAGATGATCAGCGCGCCGATGGGCAGCATGTTGTTCGAGAGGATGAAGTCCTCGAGACCTTGGATGTCGCCAATACCCGGAATTTGGAAACCTGCCCACACGTTGAAGCCGAGCGCGCACGGAAGCGACAGCACGATGAGCAGAACACCGTTGATGGCAACGGACTTGGTGCGCGACCAGCCCCATTGGTCCATGGCAAATGCAATAATGCCTTCGAACACGGCGATGATGGTCGAAAGAGCCGCAAAGCTCATGAACACGAAGAACAGCGAACACCACAATTGGCCGAGCGGCATCTGCTCGAAGACGCTGGGCAATGTGACGAAGACCAAACCAGGGCCCGAACCCGGCTCAACGCCGAAAGCGAAGCATGCGGGGAAGATGATGAGGCCGGCCATGAGGGCCACAAACGTGTCGAGGGCGCCGACGCGGATCGACTCGCCCATGAGCGAGCGGTCCTTGCCGATGTAGCTACCGAAGATAAGCATCGAGCCGATGCCGAGCGACATAGTGAAGAACGCTTGACCCATGGCCGCATAAGCCGCCTGGCCGAAATTGGCAAGTTGCTCACCAAGCGTGGCGCCTGCAAACAGCTTTCCGAAATCGGGAATCAAATAGAATGCCAGGCCTTCGCCAGCTCCTTCGAGCGTAACCGAGCGAACGCACAGCAAAGCAAGTACTGCAAGCAGGCAGACCATCATGACTTTGGTGACGCGCTCGACGCCCTTCTGCAAACCAGCCGCGCAGCATGCAAGGCCGATGACGATGACAACCATCATCCAGAAGATCAGCTCTCCGGGGTTCGAGAGTAACGCGCCGAACACATTGCCCACGCCCTCAGCCGTCTGGCCGACGAACGCGCCTGTCGCGCTCTTGTACACGTATGCAAGCATCCAGCCAGCCACGACGGTGTAGAACATCATGAGCAGGATGCAACCGCAATAGCTCAGCCATTTGGCGAAATGCCATTTGGAACCTTTCGGCTCAAGAACATCGTATGCACGTGCCGCCGATTTCTGGCTTGCACGGCCTACGGCAAACTCCATAACCAGAATGGGCAAACTGAAAGCAATGAGAAGGATGATGTACATGACGACGAACGCCGCACCGCCGTATTCACCGGTGATGTACGGGAACCTCCAGACATTGCCCAAGCCAATCGCGCATCCTGCACTGATGAGCAGAAAGCCGAGACGGCTTGCAAAACGTTCTCGTTCCATAATTAGACTCCCCTTGTCAATTCATTCCCTACCGCAATTATTGTAACCGAGGCGTACATCCAAAAGCCAACCCCGGCATTTACATAGTGTTTGCGAGCGCGCTCGATTTTACAGCGCAGGAACGCGCGTGCTCGGACCGGCATCGAGCAAGAACGCCAGATAGCCCTTGTAGGCTTCATACAGGTCGGCCTTGCTCACAACCTCCCAAGGCGCATGCATCGAGAGCACGGCAACGCCGCTGTCGATAACGTCCATCTCGTACTTGGCGGGCAGATAAGCGATGGTTCCGCCGCCGCCCACATCGACCCTGCCAAGCTCGGCGGTCTGGAACGACACATCGGCATCGTCCATGATGCGGCGGATGCGCGCGACGTACTCGGCCGACGCATCGTTGCTGCCCGACTTGCCACGGGAACCCGTGTATTTGTTGAACACGAGGCCATGGCCCATGTAGGCTGCATTGTTCGGCTCGAAAACACTTGCATAAGCGGGGTCGAGCCCGGCCGACACATCACTCGACAGCATGCTCGATGCTGCCAGGGCGCGGCGCAGATTGATATCGCCACCTTCGCCTGCAAGCTCCATCAACACAGCAATGACGTTCTCGAAGAACTGTGAAGCCATGCCCGTGGCACCAACGCTGCCGATTTCTTCCTTGTCGACGAGCACGGTGATTGCGGTGCGCTTTGGAGTTTCGTCGAGCGCCAGCTGCGCAACGAGCGACGGGTAGGCGCACGACGAGTCGTCGTGTCCGTAACCCAGAATCATCGAGCGATCGAAGCCGAGGTCGCGAGCACGCCCAGCGGGAACCACTTCGATTTCGGCGGACAGGAAATCCTCTTCCTCGATATCGTATTTCTCAGCAAGCAACTTGAGCGCGTACGCTTTGACCGGCTCCTTCGCTGCCAGCTTCTCAATTTCTGTTTTGTCGGCGTCGTCCTTTTTAGCTATCTCGTCATCTATCACGAGGGGACGCCCTCCCACCAGCACGTCGAGATCTTCGCCCGCGACAGCTTCCGACGCCTTCTTCTGCATTTGGTCTTTGGCGAGGTGGATCAGCAGATCAGACACGCAGAACACGGGGTCACCCTCATCTTCGCCCACGTTGATCGGCACGACACTGCCATCTTTCTTGGCAACGACGCCGTGCAATGCAAGCGGAATCGTAACCCACTGGTAGTGCTTGATGCCGCCGTAGTAATGCGTATCGAAATGCAGCAACTCGTTGCGTTCGAACAGCGGATTCTGCTTGAGGTCGAGGCGCGGGGAATCGATGTGCGCACCCAAGATGTTGAAGCCGCCAACGAGCGGCTCTTCGCCCAGATGCACAAGGATAACCGCTTTGCCATGCGTCTGTGCGTAGACCTTGTCGCCCGGCTTGAGGGCGCGACCCTCGTCGAATGCCTGATACAAGTCTTGGTAGCCGGCCTCTTCAGCGAGTTCGATCGAAGCGCGGGCGATTTCGCGCTCGGTCTTGTTCGTTGAAATGAAATCGATGTACTCTGCTGCGAACTTCTCGACTTCCTCGAGCGCCTTCGCGTCGTATTTCTTCCAAGCTGATTCGGTTTTCATTGACAATCCTTTCACGCGTTTCCGTTCGCGCCCATTATAAATAACCGAAAAGGGACTGTCCCTTCTTGGTTGGCATTCGTTTGGTATCTAAGATTATCTAAGCCTTAGTGACTCATGTTTCTTACGGAAAGGTAACGTAAATTTTAACAAACGGTGATGATTAGCACTCTCGCGTTGACAGTGCTAATTCAGCGACTTATAACACTATCAGACCAACGAACCGGGGCTCGCAACCAGGCCCCGCCACGAAAGGAAGATGAGAATTATGGCAATGATCGTACCGCGTAGACACCGTGACCCGTTTGATATGTTCCTGTCCGATCCGTTCGATACATTCTTCGGACATGCCCCCGTGCAGCAGTCGACTCCGAACCTGATGCGCACTGACATCAAGGAGCTCGATGATCGCATCGACATCGTCATTGACCTGCCCGGTTTCGACAAGGAGAACGTCTCGGCCGAACTGAAAGAAGGCATGCTGACCGTCACCGCACACACCGAGACTGAGACCGACGAGGACAAGGGCACGTACGTGCGCAAGGAGCGCTTCACCGGACGTTGCAGCCGCTCGTTCTATGTCGGCGATGACATCGAAGAGGCCGACATCAAGGCCAAGTTCGACAACGGCACGCTGCAGATCACCGTACCAAAGAAGGTCGAGCAGCCCAAGCTTGAAGAGCCGCACACCATCGCCATCGAAGGCTAACAAACACGGGCGCGGCCCGTCCCTCCCCTTGCGGGCCGCGCCGCCACACTAGATGGCATCCCTTTCTCGATTACCCGAAGCCGGCTTCCCCCTCCTCCAAGCCGGCATGAAAGGCACCCGCTCCCCCGGGTGCCTTTTCTTTTACCGAAAGAGCACATTGGATGTTATTGCGAAAGCATTCGATCCTTGCGCAATAATTAGGGAAACACTGCCGAGTTGATAGGAGCGCGTTATGGAAACGCCGAAACTGGTTGCCATCGAACAGCAGACAGGTGGCTGGGTGAAGAAGCACGTGCTCAAATACGAGATGCCCGACGGCACGATGCATGACTACCACTGCGCCACGCGTCGCTCAGCCGACGAGTTTCGAGCTGGGCTCGAACGCAACGCGCGTGTGAGCGAAGCAGTCATGAACGGCCTGAGAGCACCCGACGAGCCGTTCACGCCTGATGCCGTATGCATCGTTGCAAAGACTCCACGTGACACACTCGTCATGATCCGCGAATTCCGCTATCCGCTGAACAGCTGGTGCGTCGCGTTCCCTGCAGGCCTTATCGATGCTGGTGAGGATTTCGCCACAAGCGCAGCCCGCGAGCTTCGAGAGGAAACCGGCTACACGCTCGTACCGGGATCGACCGTTCGCGCACTGCCCCAACCAGGCTACTCGTCAACAGGATTGACCGACGAGACCGTACAGGTTGTTTTCGTCGAAGCGGAAAAGACATGCGCGCCTGCTCGCGAAGGAAATGAACTCATCGAAGTTTTCGAGTTGCCGATTGCGGATGCACGCAAGTTCCTCGACGACAACGAATTGCCCATCGGTACACGTGCTCAACTGATATTGGAGTTGTTCGCGCTTCAGGCGTAGCGGCTATTCAGCAAGCTCCGACGTTTCGACCTCAGAAGCGGGCTCTTCAGCCTTAGACTCTTCCACCTCGGGAGCCAGATCGTCAGCTTCCGCCTCTTCTACTTCGCCGGACTCTTCGGCCTCGTCTGCTTCTTCAACTTGCGTAGCTTGATCGCGGTTGATTACCCTGATCTGCAGGCCTTCCATGATGTCGAAAGCCTTCTCGTTCATGATCGGATCGGGCGCAGCAGTGCATGCGGCGTCAACGATAATCGGAACATTCGGACAAGCCGTCCGCGCGATGACCGCGTTTGACAGCACACACATGTTGGACACCAATCCCACAAGCTCGATGCTCTCGAACGGCGCAGCGCCGATGCGCTCGGCAACTGCTTGGCGCTTCATCAGACGCTCGAATAGTGCCGTCGATCCAAACGTTGGCTTCAAGAACACGTCATCGGAATCGTGCAGCTTTGTCGCCACCTGTCCGTACAGCTCGTGGCCATCAGTGCCTTCAATGCAATGCGGAATGGGCAGGTTCATGCCCTCAAATGTTTCAAGATAGTCCTTGTGATGCGTGTCATACGTGAATGCGATATGGTCAGCCGCTTCACGGTATTCGTCGATTTTCTTCGCGATGCGTTCGTCGAGCAGCTCGGCACCTTCGAAACCCAACGCCCCGTCGACGAAGTCGTTCTGATAGTCGACGACAATCAGCAAACGCTTCATTGTTTTTCCCCTCGATAAAATAGCCAACTAGTTTGGCCTATGAAACGCTATTGTGACAGATGTTTTGCTATTCGGAAAGCGCGTCGAGCGCAGCACGGTAGCCGCCCGCACCATAGCTCAAGCATTTGGAAACGCGCGCGATGGTTGTGGCAGAGGCGCCAGTCGCCTGTTCGATCTGGGCATACGACTTGCCATCATCGAGCATGCGGGCAACAGCCAGACGCTGCGAGCTCTCCCGGATTTCTCGGATGGTGAACATGTCCTCCATGAGAGCAAACAGTGTGTCCTTGTCATCTATAGCCGCCAGCACTTCGAGCAGGTTCTCGACGTCAGGCGTTCGAATGTCGCTCGTAGGCATGCCTATGCTCCTATTCTCATCAAGCCGTACTCGATCGATTCGACGAGTGCGTTCCACGATGCTTCGATGATGTTCTCGGATACACCGATCGTGCCCCACACGCCGGTGTCGTCGCGCGTCGTGATGAAGACGCGCGTGATAGCGCCAGTACCCGTGCTCTCGTCGATAAGACGAACCTTGAAGTCGATAAGCTCCATGTCATCGACTTGCGGATAAAACTCCCGCAACGCCATGCGCAATGCGTTGTCCAAAGCGCCAACGGGGCCAGTACCCTCTCCCGTTGCCACAAACCGACGGTCGACGGGAAGGTCGAGCTCGACGACTTCCTTCCCCACCGCATGCCTCCCGTGAGGCTGGTTCATCGTCCCGGGAACATGGATCTTGATAGTCGCTTCTGACTGGGCATCGGCCGCCAAAGCGCCTGTATCCTCGCGATCGTCGACGATGACACGGAAGCTTTCGAGCGTGAAATAGGGCTCGTACTCGCCGATGCTGCGCGCAATGAGGAGCGCAAGCGAGCCATCGGCTACCTCGTAGGAATAGCCGCGAGCCTCGCGCTCCTTCACCTGGTCGAGGATGCGCTGCACCTTCTCATCGTCGTCTCCCAAATCGAAGCCCAGCGAGGCAGCCTTCGAAATGAGCGATGCTTTGCCTGCAAGCTCGCTCACAACCATGCGTGCGCCATTCCCGACCATGTCAGGATCGATGTGATTGTACGCCCCGGGGAAACGCGCAATTGCACTTGCATGCAGCCCGCCCTTGTGCGCGAATGCCGAAGCCCCTACATAAGGAGAATGCGTCCAAACCGAGAAGTTGCAGATCTCTGCAACATACGTTGCAACACTCGTGAGCTGGCTGAGCTTATCGGAGCCCACGCATTCGTAGCCCAGCTTGAGCTCGAGGTCGGCGATGGCCGTGAGCAAATCAGTGTTTCCCACACGTTCGCCGTAGCCGTTGATCGTGCCTTGGACCTGGGTGGCACCAGCACGCACGGCGGCCAGCGTATTGGCGACTGCGCACCCCGAATCATTATGGCAATGGATGCCGATTCGCGTATTCGGGGCATCGGCAATCGCTGCCTTCACGGCTAGAATTGCCTCTTCGATTTGATGCGGCAACGAGCCGCCATTCGTGTCGCACAGATCGATTGAATCGACACCCGCCCGGACGGCAGCGCGCACACATGCGAGCGCATAATCGGGGTTGGCCCTGTAGCCATCGAAGAAGTGCTCGGCATCGAACACGACCTCCAGGTCGTGCTCTTTGAGGAACGCAATTGAATCCGATATCATGCGCAGATTCTCATCGAGCGACGTCAAAAGCGCACGTTCGACTTGAGCGTCCCATGTCTTGCCGACAATTGCCGCAATGGGCGCGCCGCTTTCAATCAGGCTAATCAAACCAGGATCATCCGCGGCGGGCACGCCTTTCTTGCAGGTCGTCCCGAATGCCGCGATGCGTGCATGCTTGAGCGGATGCTCGCGCAGCTCACGGAAAAATGCGATGTCTTTCGGATTTGACCCGGGAAAGCCGCCCTCGATGATATCGATGCCGAATTCGTCGAGACGCCAGGCGATGCGCAGCTTATCTTCGAGGGACAGTGATACGCCCTCTGACTGCTCTCCATCACGAAGCGTTGAGTCATATGTGATGATTTTCGTCATTGCGCTATTGTACTCCATCGTACGCTAGTGGGAAGGGGAATTGAGTTGTTTCAAGTGAGCTTTGCGATGCGGGAGCTTGCCTACAGCTGCTCGGCTAAATCTATAAATGATTTAGTTTCTGCCTGCGCAAGCGGCTGCGCTCCCGCATCGCAAAGCTCGGCGTTAATCGATTCATAGTAGAGACTCTCTTAAACCAGATAGCGGCTTCGCCTCCACATCGCTCAACTTGGCATAGTCGAATCATAGAAGAAACGCTTTTATGTCATATTGCGGCTGCGCTCCCGCATCGCAACGCTCAGCGTTAATCGATTTCGCGACGGAAGGCGATGAGCTTCTCGAGGCCACCAGCAACAGCGATGCCCAAGCCGAGGGGAATTGCGAATGGAGCAAACGGATTGTCCGCAAGGATGCGGCGTACGTCGTCGTTCGTCGGCTCGACCGTCGAGAGCTGCGTCCAACGGGCGCCCGGCCTGGAATTGGTAACTGCCTTGTCGATAGCGGCCTCTTGTTCTTGAACGAGCGCCGTGATCTCGGGATTAATCAGCAACTCATCAGGCTTTATCTCTTGAGCATTCACGGCAGATGAGATTTGGGCTGGAGCCTGCTGAGGTTGCGTTTGCTGCGGTGTGACGGGGTTCGACGTGGGGTCTTGAGTCACGGACGGCCGTGGCGTGTTGTCGACATGGATGTTTGTAATCTCAGTCATGCCGTCAATCGAACCAGGCGTCGGCGGAGTAGACGCCTGCTCAGCAGGAGACTGCTCGTCGATGGGGAGTTGCGGTGCACTTCCTTGTTGGTCGACATCGTCATTCGTACCCGTGTTATCGGAGCTTGGGTCGTCACCGCCACCTACGCGAACGGTCAGCGGTTGCGCGTTCGATTCGGCAATTCGCGCTTGCTCGGGAATCCTCGTATCGGTCGTAGTCACCACAACGCGCACGTAGATAAGCGTGACTGGTTCGGGATCCTGCGCAGCGTCGCTTTCGCCATCGCTTGCATTTGCTGCAGGCTCCTGCTCAGCAACTGGCTCTGTCGGTACCGCAAACGAAGGCCCCGTCGCTCCATCGATGCGCTGCCACGAAGCGCCTCCGTCTTCCGACTTTTGCCACTCGTATTTGAGCTGGGCGGGATCGATTGAAATTTGCTGGCCGTCGACAAACGCCTCAACACTCGATTGGAAAATAGCCGTCTGACCTGCAACGGGAGGATCGTATGCCAGAATGGCCATGAACCCGCTGCCCTCTTTGATTTGAACCGGTTTTGATATTGCCCCGAGAGATTCACCTGTTTGCGGATCGAGCATGTCGGTCTCGAGCACCACGCGGTACCAGCGCCCGATTTGCGCATCGTCGGTCATGAGACGGAGCGTTTGCACCTCCCCGTTGGGCACGGGTGTCCAGTTTTCACCATCAGCCGACGTCTCCCAGCTGAATCCGAAACGCGCGCTTCCGATGGCTTGACTAGGAATTGCTGACAGCACAGCCTGTTTCCCGCGGGGCACCGGCACATAGTCGACGCGCACAGCCAAATCGCTCTCTTCCGAGCCGCCCTCCCCTGCAGCAACGTTGACGCGAATTTGCCTTATCCACCGCAGCGCGTCGGGATCAACCGAGGTCGAGCCGTAGAACAGCAAGCGGAACCGCGTGTTGTCGAGCAACTCGGCATTGTCAGAACCACCGGTGTCTGCAACACCATCGCTCGAGCCTTCTTTTTCGGTTAACACACGCGAACGCACTGCAACGAGCGGCTCTTGTGTCCCCGATGAAATATCAGCCCACGTGACGGACGTGCTAGCTCCGGTGTAGTCGATGAAGTCGATGGAGTTCACCTGGGTGAGGTCAGTGATACCTGCGTCAGCAAGCAGCAACTTGAGGCTGACGCCCTCGCCCTTGACCGTCATGAGGCCATCCGAGCCCTGCATGGTGAACGTCTCGATGCTCCTTCCCAGCGCCTCGACCTGGGCTACAGTATAGATCTTGTCGATGGCCTCGGCCTTCTCGGAGCCGTTTTGCTCATCGCCCTCTGCGATATCCCCTTCTGCACCACTGCCTGGCACATTGGGCTCGTCGTTCGGCGAAACATCTTCAACTGCAGAGTCGCTACCCTCAGAGTTAGGCTCGGCCGCCTCGCTTGGGCCCACGACATCTTCCCCGTTAACTGCATCATCGACACGAGCATTCGACGTGATGCGCAAGGTTTCCTGCGGGTGCGATTCACCCTGCGGATCCTCGACCCAAGTACCAATCCTCACTTCAGCTGAAGCCGGATTCTGGTTGAAGCCGTTTGGCGACGACGCACGCACGATGATCGGACCATCTTTGTCGATATCGCCCTTGAACTCCAACACGCCCATGTCCGAAATCGTCGCAATGCGCTCGTCAACGGGATTGCGGTCGGCATCAAGCACCTGCCATGTTAGATCATCGAACAGCTCGCCGTATTTCGCCGCCAAAGCTTCTTTCAAACCCGACGTCGACGTGCAGCGGAACTCATCGATTGCGCCTTCTTTGACCTGATCGTAAACGCGCACATTCGCTTGGAATGCATACGATTTGAGCTGTTCGGTTGTAAGGCTGAGCGATTCGAGGCCTGCACATGTCGTGCCATCAGATTGGAGCAATTCGATGTCGATGTACGGCCCGAGCACCTCGACGCTAAACATGACAGTAAAACTCTTGCCGGGATACTCATCCGAGAAACCGCCATAAATCAAATTGGTGTAATCGGTGTCGACCTGCTCGCCCTTTTCGTTCTTGCCGTCATCAACTGTGCAAGTGACCAGGAACGACCCCTCGCTCAACGACTTGATGGTCAAGACGCCATCGTCCGTCTGCACCTCGGCATAGCCCTCGTTACCCACGACGGACCATTTGAGGAAATCGGCTTTGAGCGCCTTCGGCTTCCAGTCGCTATCGAGCTCGGTGTCGCTTTGCCACTTGGGAACCGCGATGACCTGGAGCATGCCGTTGATTGTGCTTATCTTCGGCGTCTGATAGCCCTGCTCGTCGGCTGTCTGCCGCACGTTGCGAATAGGTTCTTTCGCATATTCGGAACTTGGGTCGTTCTCGTCGAGCGACCATGCTTCGATATCGACGAGCGTGCCCTCGCTATGCTTCGACGCGATAAAACGCTCTTCTTCGGTGAACTCATCTTCGTTGTTGTCGCGTTCGGCGATGAGCTCGTCAACGTGATTGGATATGTCTTGCAGCTCCTGTTTTACCGCATCGGGAACAAGGGCTTGCTGCTCAGCAGTCAGGCTGGCCATCTGCGCCAACACGGCGTCGACGCGCGCCCTGTCGTCAGCTGTCGCGCCGCGCAATCCGACCACCGCATCGATGACCGCCTGCGCAGCGGCAACGTCCCGCTCGTGCTGCAGCTCATCTTCGGTCGGACCCGTCGGTGTATTGCTGCCCGTTCCGCCGGTGTCGGTACCTGGCACATCATTCGTGTTGCCGGAACCGTTGCCATCATTCGAACCGTCACCCGATTCGCTTGACGTACCAGCACCTACTTCCGAATTCTCGGAAGTAGACGGCTGCTGAGCGTCTGCCTGGGTTTCAACCGTATCGCCATCCGCGCCAAACGCCAAAGCCCACTCGACTCCGAGCGAACTCCAGAATACGAGCGAGAACACCAGAACGACTCGAATCGCCCTGAACAACAACGGATGTTTAACCTCAGCGGCCAATGCGCCCCTTTCGCTCGGCTAGCCGTTCTCGCTAGACGAGCTGTTTTGACCCGATCCTCCAGCCGACGAATTGGAAGACTCGTCTTCAACCAGGTAATACTTGCCCGTTACGGGGTCTTGATAAACCGTGCCCTTCTCGACGAACGCATTGCCTTCGCCGTAGAGCTGTTCGGTGATTTGCTCGATGTCGTCTTGCTGGATCTCCTGGTCCATCTGCACCTGGGTGAATTTGCCCAAGTCGACATTCCATGCCACGACGAGCGCGACCATGAGACCGCACGCAAACACGAGCATGATGTCGCCGATGTTGCCCAGCGACGACATGGGATCGACTTCCTCGACTTGCTTTGCTGGGCGGAACGACCCGCTCGAACCGTAATAGCTCGACATGGCACGCTCCTATTCTCTCGGCAATTCGTACGGACCACCATTTCTCCGCGGGACAACCTCACCCAAACGAACTGGCTGCTTGAGTTCGAATACGGGTTGCTGGCGCGGCAAGCCCTCCTCAACCGCAGATGCTTCGGAATAGCGAATCTGCTCGGATGTCTCGACGCGTTCTGGGCGCGTAGCGCTTTCGACGCGCAACGCCGCACGTGCCGCCCGCTCGATTCGTTCATCGTCAACCGGGTCAACACCAAGCTCTTTGTCGGAATCTGCATCTTGACCAGCGTCAACTTTTTCCGCAGCAGCTGCCGCATGGCCGCTTTCGTAAAGGAACGCATAATCACTCGGCTCTTCGATGGTGATCTCGCCGGAAGCACGCATGTCCTCAATCTTCTGCAGCATCGTCGCCATAGCGGAATCGAGCGCTGACATGTAGTTGCCATACCAGTTCGTGCGAATCTTGCCGATAATCAAACATATGGCTGCAACAACCAAGCCAGCAACCGTCGTATCGAACGCTATGAGCAAGGAGCTGGACAGTGCAGAGGTATCGGCACGGCCAAGCGCCTCGATGCCTGGACCAAGCGGAATCAACGTGCCCATGAGACCAATCATCGGCGACACGCGCGCAGCCATATTGTTGCGGCCAGCTACGCGATCGTAACGGGTCTCCTCTTCGCTGACCAAACGGCGGATGAGCGCCACGAGGGCATCACCTGGAAGTGTGCGGTAATCGTACACCGTCAACAGTGCGGCTTTTTGGCGCTTCAGCAAGCCGGATTTCTTGATGACGTCGGGAATCTCATCTTGCCCCGCCGCCATGAGCGCAGCAAGAAACTTGGGCATTTTCACCTGGAAATACTTCCGCTCGGTGAAATATTCAGACACAACGCTGCCAATGCAGAACAGCGCATAAGCAATGAACCCGAGCAGCAACAATATCGTCGGAATCAGCAACGCTTGAGACACCACGTGCAAGATGTCGCTCAGATATGATTGGGCCACAGAAACACCCATTGAAACTCCCTTCGAGTAATAGATATGGTTACTCTATCACTCGAAGGGAGAAGCTCGTCAAAAGGCCAGTAAATACGCAATAACGTTAACTAGGCGTAGAACAGGATTTCGTTGTAGTTCGGCACAGGCCAATGCTTGGCGCTCACGACGATCTCGAGGTTGTCGACCTCAGCACGTAGGCGCTGCATCAAGGGCACGACTTCGTAGGCGTTGCGGTTCGCGCATTCCTGCTGATCCTCGAGCGCACGCACGGTATGATGCGTTTCGTCGAGCTCGGTGAGCAAGGCATCGATGTTTTTCACGCCTTCGGACAGCTTTGCAAGTATGCGCTCTTGTGCAGACAGATCGGCTTCCGGCAGAATCGACTTGACTTTCCACACGTTCTCGGCGACCTCAGCAGCAAAGTCGGCAATGGCAGGCAGATAGAGCGTCCGCACCATACGCTTCATGACGCGCGCCTCGATGTTGATGAGCTTGTTGTACTTCTCGAGCTTGACTTCGTAGCGGCTGCGGATTTCGGACTCGTTCAAAACGCCGAACTCCTCGAACAGCTCGATGTTCTTGCGGTCGAGCAGGCACGGCAGCGCGTCGGCCGTCGTCTTGTGGTTGGCCAAACCACGGCGCTCGGCTTCTGCAGCCCATTCGTCGGAATAGCCGTTCCCGTCGAAGATGATACGCTCGTGGTCGCGCAAAGTCTGCTTGATCCAGGCGATGACGGCTTCCTCGAACTCCTGACCTTCGTCCTCAGCCGCCTCCATGATGTCGGCGAAACCCTTGAGGCTCTTGGACACGGCCGTGTTCAAGATCGTGTTCGCCTCGGAAGGGTTGCACGACGAGCCGGGCATGCGGAACTCGAACTTGTTGCCCGTGAAGGCAAACGGCGACGTACGGTTGCGGTCGGTGTTGTCCTTGAGGAACGCGGGCAGCACCGCCACTCCAAGATCCATGGCCACCTTATGGGCGCTTGCATATTCGGACTCGTGGTCGTTGACGAGCGCATCGACAATCGACGAGAGCTCATCGCCCAGGAAGATCGATACGATAGCCGGCGGAGCTTCCTGAGCTCCCAGGCGATGATCGTTGCCCGCCGATGCAACCGACATGCGCAGCAGCTCCTGGTATTCATCGACCGCTTCGATGATGCAGGTCAGAAGCACGAGGAATCGCAGGTTCTCGATAGGGTTCTCGCCTGGCTCGAGAAGGTTCTTGCCATTCGCTGCAAGCGACCAGTTGTCGTGCTTGCCTGAACCGTTGATTCCTGCGAACGGCTTCTCGTGCTGCAGGCATACCAACCCATGGCGGTTGGCGAGCAAACGCATCTTCTCCATGGTCAGCAGGTTGTGGTCGATTGCGCGGTTCGCGCGCTCGTAAATAGGTGCCAGCTCGTGCTGGGCAGGCGCCACTTCGTTGTGCTTCGTCTTGGCGGGGATGCCCAGCTTCCACAGCTCCTCGTCAAGGTCTTTCATGTACTCGTTGACCGTCGGACGGATGGCGCCGAAGTAATGCTCCTCGAGTTCCTGGCCCTTGCACGGCGCATAGCCGAACAGCGTGCGGTTCGTGAGCATGAGGTCGAGGCGTTTCTTGTACGAATCCTCCGAGATCAGGAAGTATTCCTGCTCGCAACCTACCGTCACCTCGATATGCCGCCATGGCTCGCCAAACAATGCGAGCACACGGTTGAGCTGCTCCTCGATGACGTCGCGAGAGCGCAGCAGCGGCGTCTTCTCGTCGAGCGCTTCGCCCGTGTAGCTGCAGAACGCCGTGGGGATGCACAGCACTTCGTCTTTGATGAACGCGAAACTCGTCGGATCCCATGCGGTGTAACCACGCGCCTCGAACGTTGCACGCAGTCCGCCATTGGGAAAACTCGATGCGTCGGGCTCGCTCTGGATGAGCTCCTTACCGCTGAAGCGCATAAGCGCACGACCGTCGGAAATCGGATCGATGAAGCCATCATGCTTCTCGGAAGTGATGCCGGTGAGAGGCTGGAACCAATGCGTGTAGTGCGTCGCGCCCTTCTCGATGGCCCATTCCTTCATCGAATGCGCCACGACGTTGGCAACTTCGATGTCGAGCGGCTCTCCCCGCTCGATGGTGCGCATGAGCGCCTTGTACGTGACGGATGGCAACCGTTCGGCCATAACGTGCTCGTTGAATACGAGCGAGCCGTAGATTTCAGAAACGTTTGAAGACATATCGGTCCCTTCGATTCTCGGTTGCGCCTATATTACAGGAAAAACCCCACGTCGGGGCCTACGCGAAAACTTGAAACAGACCGTTCTCATTTGCGAGTCTTCCCAAGGTTCGTCGCTGTCTTATTAAAGTACAATGGGCTCTGTCGTATCAAGGGGACTCTGGAGGAGATTGAAGTGGAATCACTATTCAAACTGAAAGAGAACGGCACCTCAGTAAGGACCGAAATCATTGCCGGCCTCACCACGTTCATGACAATGGCATACATCATTGCCTTGAACCCGAACCTGCTGACCGGCTGGCGTGCCGGCGGTGATGAGCTCTGGAACGCCGTCTTCCTGGCAACATGCCTGGCATCCGGCATCGCTATGATCTGCATGGCCTTCCTGGCGAACAAGCCATTCTGCTTGGCTCCCGGCATGGGCCTGAACAGCTTCCTTGCGGTGGTGGTCGCGCAGATTGCCACGATAACAGGCGCGTCATACGTTGCGTCATTCCAGGCCGCGCTCGTCATCGTGTTGGCTGAAGGCGTCGTGTTCGTCATACTCACGGTATGTAACATACGAGAGAAAATCGTCGATGCAATTCCCTATGGTGTGCGCATGGGCATTGCGCCCGCAATCGGCATGATGCTGCTCAACATCGGCGTCGGCTCGAACGCTGGCGTGTTCGACATCGAAGGCAATCCGTTCTACGTCATGCGAGACTTCTTTGGCTCCCTGACCGCCGGCAGTGCCGCCAGCACCATGACTTCGGCATACCCCGGCATGGTGCTCACGGTCGTCACGATGTTCGTCGGCCTGTTCGTCATCATCTTCCTGACCCATCGTGGCGTGAAGGCTGCTGTCATCCTCGGCATGCTCGTGGCATCGATCATCTACTGGGCTGGCGAAGCGCTGTTCCTGGGCACCGACCCGTTTGCAGGCCTGGCCACCGCTTCGTGGGTTCCGGCGTTCAGCGATATGGTCAATCTCACGTTGTTCAAGTTCAATTTCGCAGGCTTCCTCGAGCTGGGCTGGTTCACAGCCATCACGCTCATCGTGACGTTCTGCATGATCGACATGTTTGACACGATCGGCACGCTCGTCGGTACCGCCGCGCGCGCAGGCATGCTCGACGACAACGGCAAGATGCCGAAGATGAAGGAAGCGCTGCTTTCCGACTCGATCGGCACCGTCGTAGGCGCATGCACCGGCACGTCGACTGTCACGACGTTCGTCGAGTCGGCTTCGGGCGTCGAAGCTGGCGGCCGCACAGGCCTGACTGCCCTCACTTGCGGCATCATGTTCCTGCTGTGCTTGTTCCTGGCCCCCATCGCAGCCATCATCCCCGCTGCCGCGACGTCTTCGGCCCTCATCTACGTCGGCGTGGTCATGCTGTCCGGCCTCAAGAGCATCGACTTCGACGATCTCGAGCAGACCGTGCCCGTTGCCCTCATGCTCATCGCCATGCCGATTTCCGGCTCGATCGGCCACGCCATCGGCATCGGCCTGATCACCTTCTCGGTCATCAACCTGACAAGCGGCAAGGGCTCGAAGCAATATGCACTGACTTACATCCTGGCCTTGATCTTCCTCGTGAAGTTCTTCCTCGTGGCGTAACAACTAAAAAACGATGGCCTCTTGTTGGTTACCTCAACCAACAAGAAAAAAGGACCCGTTTGAAACGGGTCCTTTTTCGTGACGATATGTTTCGCCAGAATTAGCGCTTCGAGAACTGCGGGCGCTTGCGTGCCTTGCGCAGACCATACTTCTTGCGCTCGACCATACGCGGGTCGCGCGTGAGGAAGCCAGCCTTCTTGAGCTCCTGGCGATAGTCGCCAGCCTCAAGCAGGGCACGGGAGATGCCGTGGCGCAGAGCGCCGGCCTGACCCGAGATGCCGCCGCCGTTGAGGCGTGCGATGACGTCGAAATGGCCCTCGGTGTCGGTGACCTTGAACGGCGCCATGAAGTCGTCGATCAGGGCCTGACGGCCGAAGTAGTCCATGGCCTCGCGACCATTGACCGTAACCTTGCCCGTGCCGGGAACGAGGCGGACGCGGGCGACCGCGTTCTTGCGACGGCCGGTGCCGTAATACAAAGCTTCGTTAGCCATGATTGTCCTCCTACAATTCGATCTTACGCGGCTTCTGAGCTGCATGCGGATGATCGGGACCCGCGTACACCTTCAGCTTCATGCCCTGGGCACGGCCCAGCGTGTTCTTCGGCAGCATGCCCTTGACAGCATGCTCGATGACGCGCTCGGGGTGCTTGGCCATGGCCTCTTCGAACGATTCGGACTTCAGGCCACCCGGAAAACCGCTGTGGCGATAGTACTTCTTGTCCTTCGCCTTGTTCCCCGTCACGCGAATCTTGTCGGCGTTCACGATGATCACGAAGTCACCGGTGTCGACATGAGGCGTGTACTGGGGCTTGTGCTTGCCGCGCAGAATGTGCGCAGCCTTGGCCGCCACGCGACCGAGCACCTGATCTTCACCATCGATCAGAAGCCACTCGCGCTCGACCTCGCCGGGCTTTGCGTAGTACGTCTTCACTGTTCTTTCCTCCAGTTCTTGCGGACGGTTGCGGTTGAAGCGGCCGCGCACGTCCTGATGGGCCGGGTGTCCCCGTCCCGTGTGTGTTTTCAAAAGTGCAGGCCAGATGCGGTTGTCGGTTTCCTACGCCGACACGCCGGGCTTCGGGGCTGGACGACCCTTCGGCAATTGACGTTTCGCATGTCCCTGCTTCACGGGGCTTTTGAAAGCAACTGTTGAAGTATACGGCTCGCTTGTGAACTGCGTCAATTGTGATTATTGCCTGGTCAAATGTTCTTCACATCCGCCAACTGGAAAACTCGTCCACTTGCTCACCTGACGTTTTTCGCGCAATACCCACCTTGGCTCCATCGCTTCGTGGTTGCGCAACGCGTTTCTGCTAGCATTCCTGTCAACCGAACGTGACATAGAAACTCACAAACTGTCAGCTTTGGTTGGTGGTATCCCGATTCGCAGCGTCATACCATTTCATACGTAATATGAATCGTATGAAAGGAGCGCACGATGCGATACGAGTATGTTCAGGTTAAACTGGACAAAAACAACTATGCATTAAACGCTGATATGGAAAGCCATCGCGACATTATCAACAGCAAGGCAGCCGAAGGCGCACGCTATGTGGGTTGGTTTCCAGTAACGCAAGGCCCTTCGGGCAAGACCGTTGAGTTCGACCTGATTTTCGAAGTTGAAGATTGATAACCACGCACGTGACCGATGATTGTGATTTCGGAACGGAGCAGAGCATGGGCATCGCAGAGAACATCTTGGCAACGCGCTTGAGCGTCCATATGACCCAGGAACAGCTTGCCGAAGCCGCAGGAGTGTCGCGCCAGACAGTGGCAAAATGGGAATCGGGCGCGACTGCGCCCGACCTCGAGCATGCGGCCGCAATCGCCGAAGCGTTCGGAACAACGCTCGACACTCTCGTTTCCTTCGACTGCGATAGCACCGGAATCGGCGCCCCGCCACGTGGCAGGCACCTATTCGGCAATGTGAAAGTCGGCGAACGAGGACAAATCGTCATCCCCAAAGAAGCACGCGACCTGTTCGGCATCAAGCCTGGCGATAAACTGGTGGTATTGGGCGAGGAAGGGCAAGGTCTCGCGCTCTGCAAGGAATCAGATTTCATGGCTAATGTGGAAGCCGCCATGTCGTCCGCTCGAAGAACGGTTGGGTGAAGACTATGACAAAGAAGAAGCCCCTGAAAGTAATCGGCACGGTTTTGCTCGTACTCGTTGCTGCAGGTGTCGTCGGCACCGCGATTTACCGTGACGACAATTTGCATGGCGACGAACGCACAATTGATCGTGCGTTCGCTGCAGGCTTTACCGAAAAACAAGTGCAGGTTGATGGCGCCACAATCAACTATGCAGAAGGTCCCGACAGCGGACCGGCGCTTCTGCTCGTGCATGGGCAGGGAATGGAATGGGAAGACTACGCGACCGTGCTGCCCGAGCTGTCGAAGCGCTATCACGTGTTCGCCGTAGACTGTTTCGGACATGGCGAATCGACGCACGACCCAGCGCTGTACACGTGCTCGACTGGCGGCAATGCGCTGATAGCATTCGCAGAACAGGTCATCGGCGACAACTACATCGTATCCGGCCATTCATCGGGCGGCGTTTTGGCGGCATACGTGGCTGCGCACGACAGCGAGCATGTGACCGCTTGCGTATTGGAAGACCCCCCGTTGTTCCGCGTGACGCCCGAAGAAGCACAGGAGGGCGCAGGCACGTTTGCCTGGTATGACGGTTACGTCGTGGCGCATTCGTTCCTCCAACAAGATGATGTCAAGGATTACGCAGCTTGGTACGCATCGCATAGCTACCTGTTCGGCCTGTTCGGCGGGTTGCAAGACATGCTGGCCAAACAGACGGCTGATTGGTGTGCCGAACATCCTGGCGAACACGTCGTGAACGCCTGGGTGCCCCGCAACTGGACGCGCGGAATGTATTTCATGAACGACTACGATCCGCGTTTCGGCGACGCGTTCTACAACGGCAGCTGGATGGCCGGCATTGACCAAGAGGCGATTCTGCGTGAAATCGAATGCCCCGTCATCTACCTGAAAGCCTCTACGAACTACGGCAACGATGGCGTGCTCTACGCTGCCACAACGGATGATGATGCAGCACGTATCCAGCAAACCATCCCCCGTTGCAAAACCAACGAGATCAAATCAGGCCACGACATCCATTTCGAGCATCCTGACTTTTTTGTGGCAGGAATCGATGAGGCAATGGCGCAGGCCCGCGGCAATTAGCATCGACAGCCGAGTGGCACAGTGCTTCCCGGGGGGGGTGGGCCACTCCCGAAAAAATGGCACCCCCTTCCCCGGGGGCACCGGGCCCCTCCGGACGAAAGGGGTGTGTC
>JAZLCO010000013.1:0-6647 GCA_045614225.1 Eggerthellaceae bacterium
AAATGTTACCCATGGTTTAGATTTTTCGAAAAAAGTTAACCGTGTATGTCATAATGCTCGCCGAGAGACACGGAGGAGCATGATGCCGGATTCACACGTTGAGGAAAACAAGCTGACCACACTCGACAAACTGGAAGCACAGCGCATGGCGCGCGTATGCGCCGTGGGAGGAGAGGGTGCCCTGCGCCAACATTTCCTCGATATGGGTGTTATTCCCGGTGCTTACGTCGAGTTCGTGAAACGTGCGCCGATGGGCGACCCCCTCGAATTCCGCATCCATGGGTATGAGCTGACGCTCCGCAAGGAGGATGCCTCTCGGATCGACATCGAACTTGTGGCACCTGACGAGGAAGAGCACGTGTCGGCGTTTGCGCCGCAGCTATCCGACGAAGACTCGGAACACCCCGGCCTGGGCGAGGGCGGGCGGTTTCACATTCGTGCCGACGAGAACCCGCTTCCCGACGATGCGACGCTCACGTTCGCGCTCGCAGGCAACCAGAATTGCGGCAAGACGACCCTGTTCAACCAGCTCACCGGCTCGAACCAGCGTGTAGGCAATTTCCCGGGCGTGACGGTCGACCGCAAGGAAGGCCCGATCAAGGGTCATCCGAACACAAACGTTGTCGACTTGCCCGGCATTTACTCGATGTCGCCTTACAGTAGCGAGGAGATCGTCTCGCGTCAGTTCATCCTCGACGAGAAGCCAAGCGCCATCATCAACATCGTCGATGCGACCAACATCGAACGAAACCTTTATCTGACCATGCAGCTCATGGAACTTGACGTGCCGATGGTGCTCGCTCTCAACATGATGGACGAAGTCCAGGGCAATGGTGGCTCGATTCGCATTAACGAACTCGAGGGCATGCTCGGAATCCCGGTCGTGCCCATCTCGGCGGTGAACAACGAGGGCATCAACGAGCTCGTCAACCATGCCATTCACGTTGCGCACTACCAAGAGCGCCCTGGACGCCAGGACTTCTGCGACGCCTCCGCCAACGGTGGCGCGGTGCATCGTTGCCTCCATGGAATTATGCACCTTATTGAGGACCATGCGCATCGTGCGGAGATCCCCGTACGGTTTGCGGCGACAAAACTGGCGGAGGGCGACCCGAGCGTCACGAGTGCGCTCGATTTGTCGCAAAACGAGCTTGAGATGGTCGACCACATCGTCGAGCAGATGGAGGAGGAACGTGGCCTCGATAGGGCAGCGGCAATCGCCGACATGCGTTACGCCTTCATCGGGCGCATCGTGTCGCGCACAGTCGTCAAACCCCGCGAGAGCAAGGAGCGTGCGCGCAGCCATGCAATCGACAAGCTGCTCACGGGCAGGTGGACAGCCATCCCGATGTTCATCGTCATCATGGGCGCGATATTCCTGCTCACGTTCAATTACATCGGTCCGTTCTTCCAGGACCTTATCCAGATGGGCATCGACGCCGTGACCGATGCCACGACCGAGGCCCTCGAAACGGCAGGTGCCAATCCAGTACTCCAGTCGTTCATCATCGATGGCGTCTATAACGGAATCGGCACGGTGCTGCTGTTCTTCCCGCTGATCGTCATCATGTTCTTCTTCCTGTCGTTGCTGCAAGACACCGGCTACATGGCGCGCGTCGCGTTCTTCATGGATCGCGCGCTTCGCAAGATCGGCTTGTCAGGCCGCTCGATCGTGCCCATGATCATGGGGTTTGGCTGCACGGTTCCCGCCGTCATGGCCACACGCACGCTGCCTTCCGAGCGCGACCGCAAGCTGACGATTCTGCTCACGCCGTTCATGAGCTGCGTGACCAAACTCACCATCTACGGGTTCGTGGCGCAGGCATTCTTCCCCCGCCAGGCTGGATGGATCATGATCGGGCTCTATGTGCTCGGCGTCATCATCGCGATTATCATGGGTCTCGTGACGCACAAGACTGCGTTCAAGGGCGAGGCCGTGCCGTTCGTCATGGAGCTGCCGAATTACCGCATGCCGTCCGCAAAGAGCGTCGGGCGCCTGGTGTGGGACAAGTCGAAGGACTTCATCACGCGCGCGTTCACGGTGATTTTCGTGGCGACTATCATCGTGTGGTTCCTGCAGTCGTTCAGCCCACAGCTCGTCATGGTGGACGACCCGGAGGAGAGCATCCTCGCGCTGATCGCCGGATGGATGGCGCCGCTGTTCGCGCCGCTCGGGTTCGGTGACTGGAGGTTCGTGACGGCGCTCATCGCGGGCTTCATGGCGAAGGAGACCGTCGTCTCGACGCTGACGGTGCTCTTCGACGGCACCGCCGCCCTCGTGGCCGCGCTCACACCTGCGGCTGCTGTGAGCTTCCTCGTGTTCTGCCTGCTGTACACGCCGTGCGTGGCCGCCATCGCTGCCATCAAGCGCGAGCTCGGCGGCAAATGGGCGCTCGGCATCGTCGTGCTGCAGTGCGTTGTCGCCTGGGTGGTGGCGCTGATTGCGTACTTCGTGTGTATCGCCGTCGGTCTTGGTTAGGTTTGCTTTTGTCCTATGCGCTCTGACGCTGGAAAAGAGCTCGCCTACAGCAGTTCAGCTCACCTAAGTAACGAATAGAAGGTGCTTCACAAGCGGCTTCGCTCTTTCCCAGCGCCAGACCGCATCGTAAACATCTGTTATCGCCAAAATCGATAACGTGGTATCGTTCTTTCATATGGGAAATTGGCTTGAACCATTAATGAACCAGTGGTTTCATGGTGGACGCTATCGTGAAAATCAATATCGGGATTCCCGTAAGGAGGCTTCATGGCAAAGAAGAACGTACCGTATGATCAGAAGTATTACGACGATGTCGAGACCTGGCCGCGCGAGAAGCTCGAGGAGCTGCAGCTCGAGCGGCTGAAGGACGAGCTCGTCTGGTCGTATGAGAACAGCCCGTACTACAAGCGCGCTTGGGATGAGGCCGGCGTCGATCCGCATATCACGTCGCTCAAAGACCTCGAGAAGTTCCCCTTCATCGACAAGCAGACCGAACGCGACTGCCAAGGCATCGGCAGCTTCTTCGGCGAGCTGTGCTGCGTGCCCGAGGATGACGTCGTCTACATGGCAACGTCGTCGGGTTCCACCGGCGTGCCCACGATGAGCCCGTTCTCCCAGCACGACTTCGACGAGTTCATGCGCGCCGAGGCCCGTCTGTTCTGGCAGACCGGCATGCGTCCCAACGACCGTTACCTCCACGGTATGAACTTCGCCCTCTACGTCGGCGGCCCCTGCGTCATCGGCGCCCAGGAGCTCGGTGCTCTCGGCATCTGGGTTGGTGCCGTGCCTTCCGACCGTCTGCTGTGGGCCATGAAGCACTACCAGCCGACGCACTTCTGGTCGTCGCCGTCGTACGCATGGCTGCTCGGCCAGAAAGCCCTCGAGAAAGGCTACGACCCCAAGGTCGACTTCGCCAACCTGCGCACGATCATCATCTCCGGCGAGCCGGGCGGCTCGATCGAGACCACGCGCAAGGCCATTGAGGACATTTGGGACGCGAGCGTCTACGACTTCTTCGGCCTGTCCGACATCTACGGTGCTTGCGCAGGCATGTGCGAGCACAAGGACGGCCTGCACATCATCGAGGACCAGATTCTCGTCGAGATCATCGACCCGGTCACCGGTGAGGTCCTGCCCGACGGTGAGAAGGGCGAAATCGTCTACACCACGCTGACCAAGCGCAGCCGTCCGATGATCCGCTTCCGCTCGGGCGACATCGGCTGGGTCAACCGCAACAAGTGCGAATGCGGCCGCACCATGACCCGCATCTACATCTCCGGCCGCAAGGACGAGATGTTCATCGTCAGCGCCGTCAACGTCTTCCCGTCCGACATCGAGTACATCGTCCGTCAGGACAAGGGCCTGTCCGGCGAGTACCGCATCCGCGCCTACGACGAGAACCACACCACCAAGTACGAGGTTTCGGTCGAGCGCGTGTTCGACTCCGACGAGCCGTTCGACCAGATTGCCAGCCGCGTCGAGAACGCACTCAAGACTCACACTGGTGTGCGCCCGGCGCGCGTGCTCGTCTACGACACCGACAAGCTGGGCGCTTCCGGCGAGCACAAGGTCAAGCGCTTCATCGACGAGCGTACGTCGACCGCCGAAGCCAAGGAAGTCATGCACGAGGCGGAAGAGCACGCCGCTCACAAGCAGTAACTCGACGATGCGTGGGAAAGGGGCAGCCTCTTTCCCACAAGTGAAAGGACCAACATATGACGCAATTCGCAGTATCCGGTCAGCACTACCTGTTCAACGTGCAGACCTTCGCCAGCATCGTGCTGAGCAACGGCGGCGACGATTACGAGTATGCGCTGCGCGACCGCACGACGCATGACGTGATCGGAGATGTGATGTCGGGTGCTTCCGAGCTGGGCGTGCTCGTCAAGACCACGCGCACGGCTGATGACCTTGAAGCGGCCTTTGCCGAGGCGGGCCTCGAGTTCGTCGAGCTCATCCAATCGACCCCGCGCGTCGCCCTGCCGGCGACCCACCCGTTTGTGAACTCCGAGAAGGTCACGCTTGAGCAGCTCGAGGATTATCCGTACATCTACTTCGAGCAGGAAGAAGGCGCTCCCCAGTACTTCGCCGAGGAAGCGCTCGCCGATGAGAAGCGCCGCAAGGGCATCGCCTGCACCGACCGTGCATCGCTGTCCGAGCTCATCACCGCCCTCAATGGCTACACCGTGACGAGCGGCATTCTCGTGGGCATCTCCGACGGCAAGGGCTTGTCGACCGTCGCGCTCGACACCGATGTCAAGCTGCACCTCGGCTATGTCGTGAAGAAGGGAGCCGAACTCTCCGAAACCGGCAAGAAGTTCGTCGCGAAACTCGAGCAGAACCTCAAGCGCTACGCCAAGTTCTAGGAATCGGCATTCGGGAATGGCACAGCGTTCCCAGGGAAGGTTGTGCCATTGGCACAGCGCTCCCAGGGAAGGTTGTGCCATCGAGTTCTAGCCGCGCGACGTGCACAATTGGGACATTCAAGGTAATGTCCCGAAAGCATAACCGCATTCAAACGATGCATTGGGGAATGTCCTCCAATGCATCGTTTGTTTTGCTATCCTACAGAGAGACGAAGATGGTTCTATGTCGCTATTTGAGAGGGAAGGCACCATGGGATTTCTTGAACGTTCCGACGCTTATTGGAAGTTCGCCGGCCAGTGCGCGCAGTGCGGTCATTGCACGAAAGCATGCGATTCGCTGACAGAGGCGGGCATGACGCTCGGCGAGATCGCCAAAGCGCTCATCGACCACGACCGCGAAACGAAAGACGCCGATGACCTGCGCATGCGCATCGCGATGGACGGCCCTCTCACGCAGGCGGTTCGCGGATGCTTCTTCTGCACGTCGTGCAAGAACACCTGCTTCGCCCACAACGACGTGTGCGATCTGATCTACAACGCGCGCGTCGACTTCCAAAACCTCGGGCTCATCCCGCGACAGGATTGGTCGAGCGTGCTTGTCGACGAAGAATGGGACATCTTCAAGGCGTACCGCGCCATCCACGGCATTGGCTATACTGACCTCACGCGCCACGTGGCAACCGAGGACCACGAAGCCGAAACCGGCTTCGACGTCATGTTCTTCCCGGGCTGCTCGCTGGCTGCCTACGGAGACGCACTCACACGCGAGATCTTCGAAGTGTTCGAAGAACTCGGCGTGAAGGCTACGATGCTCGACAGCTGCTGCGGCTCGTCGCTTCGCAGCGCGGGCTTCTTCGACCGCGCCGAGGTGCTCTGCGACCGCAACGTCGAGGAGATCATCCAATCGGGTGCCAAGCAGCTCGTGTGCGTATGCCCCGGTTGCGCCAACGACATGGGCAAGGCCGTCAAGCGTGCCGGCGTGGAAATCGAGGTGCTCTCGTTGGCCAAGTTTCTCCTGGACCACGGCTTCGAGCCGAAGCATCCTGTTCCCACGGGGCAGCTCTGCATCTCGAAATCGTGTCAGGACCGCGACGGCTCCTATCTGGTCGACACGTGCAAACTGCTCGGCGTCGATGCTTCTGTACCCACGATCTTTCACGGTTGCTGCGGCGCGGGCGGCGCGGTGAGTGCGTTCCAGCCTGACCGCCAGGCCCAGCAGGCCGACAGCAAGCTTTCGTTCGCGTCCGATGGTGCGACGGTCGTCACGATGTGCCCTACCTGCACGTATACCTACGCGTATCGCTTGATGAATGCCCCGCGCGATATCACCAACAAGCATTACACCGAGCTGCTGTTCGACAGCCAATTTGATTGGGACATGGTGTTCTACCAGCTGAACAGCATGTGGTACGGCGAGTACGGCGCATGGCTTGCCGAGGTGTTCGCATAGAACGCGAAGTAGTTGAGTGGTTGAAATTGCTCATGTGACGAAAGGGTTGCCTTTCGCCACATTGCTCGAAAGGAAACGAAGATGACGATGGTGGATCCCGGCAACCAGACAGTGGCCATTCTCGGTTACGGCACGGCGGGCGTGAACGCGGCCATTGCGCTGCGCAGAGCTGGCTTCGATGGGGTGATCCGCGTTTTTTCCGACACGGACATCCTGCCGTACAGCCCGATTCTCACGTCGTACTACGCAGGTGGGCTGAAGACCTACGAGGAGTGCTTCCCCTGGAGCGCCGAGGAGCTCGCGGAGCTTTCGCTCGAGGTTGTTGCCAACAGTCCGGTCGTCGAGCTCGACC
>JAZLCO010000014.1:0-46778 GCA_045614225.1 Eggerthellaceae bacterium
GATGGCGGACCGGGGGCCGGAGGTTTGTTCACGCAAAGATCGGCGGCTTGCGATTGACATTGCTCATTGCGTGAACAAGCCTCCGTCCCCCGTTCGACCACGTCCCCCGTTCAATCATTCGAAAATATCTTTGATTGGAGAAATAATCTTTCGAAAATATCCAAAATGGGAGATATTCGAAGTATAATGCAGCAAATCAGACTCATCGCGGGAAGGGGGCTCATGCTCGAGCGGAAGATCCAAGCGCAGCTCGCCGCGTGGAAGGCGGCACCGGGGAAGAAGAGCCTCGTCGTTCAGGGAGCCCGCCAGGTGGGCAAGACGTTCGCCGTCGAGCGATTTGGGAAAGAGCACTACCAGGAGCTCCTCACGATCAACTTCAAGGAGACGCCCAGCGCCGCGGCGGTCTTCCAGGGCGACCTCACGGTTGACGACATGGTCACCTCCCTGCGTTTCCGCTTCCCGGAGCTCGCAGTCGCACCGGGTCGGACCCTGCTGTTCTTCGACGAGATCCAGGAGTGCCCGGAGGCCATCACCTCGCTGAAGTTCTGGACGGCTGACGGCCGCTACGACGTCGTCGCGTCGGGGTCGATGCTCGGCATCGACTACAAGCGCCCCAGCTCGTATCCCGTCGGCTACCTCGACTACCTCACGCTGACGGGGCTCGACTTCGAGGAGTTCCTCTGGGCACGCGGGCTTAGCGGAGACCTCATCGGCTCGGTGAGGCAGTGCTTCGAGGAGCGAACGCCCGTCCCGCCGGCCGTGCACGACAGCCTCATGGCGCACTTCCGCCTGTACTGCGCGCTGGGCGGCATGCCCGAAGTCGTGCAGGCCTTCGTGGACACGGGGGACGTGCGCGCGGCCGACGCGGTCCAGCGGGCGCTGCTGCAGGGCTACCTGTACGACATCGCGCACTACGCGAGCGCGCAGGAGAAGATCAAGGCCGAGCGCTGCTTCCTCTCGATAGCCGGGCAGCTGCTGGCCAAGGAGAACCACAAGTTCCAGTACAAGCTCCTCGAGAAGGGCGGCAAGGCGGCGAAGTACTACTCGAGCATCGACTGGCTGGTGCGTGCGGACATAGCCGCGCAAAGCGCGAACGTCACCGCTGCCGTCTACGACCTCGCCGACTACGAGGTCGAGGGGAACTTCAGGCTTTACTGCACCGACCTGTCCCTGCTGCTTGCCATGCGGGACTTCGGGCTCAAGCAGGCCATCGTCGAGGGCACCCTCTCTGGGAACACGAAGGGAGGCCTGTACGAGAGCTTCGTTGCCGACGCCCTGCTCAAGAGCGGCCATGTCCTGCACTTCTACCGCAACGAGTCGACGAAACGTGAGGTGGACTTCCTCGTCCAGAAGAACGGCCGCGTGGTCCCCGTGGAGGTCAAGGCGGGCAGGGCGGCCGCCAACTCGCTCAACGCGCTCATGAAGGCCAACCCCGGAATCGATCTCGCGTACAAGGTGGCGGACGCCAACGTGGGGGTGGGCGAGGGCGGCGTGCTCACCATTCCGCACTACATGGCCATGTACATCTAGCGTGCCCCTGTAACTTGTCCACCCGCATGCGGCGAACCACGGTCTCCCGTCAATATCGGCGACCGCATCATCTGCATTCCCGGACTGTTGAGGGTTGAACAGGGGACGGAGGTTTGTTCACGCAACGATTGACGGTTCGCAATTGACATTGCGCATTGCGTGAACAAACCTCCGTCCCCTGTTCAACGCACGTCGTGACTCTTAGCTTTCGTAAACGACGACGCCGAGCTTCGAAACGTCGCACGGAGTGAGTGCGGCGAACTCGCGGCGAACGTTGTCGTGCTCGAGCAGGTCGTTGATCTTGCGGATGGTCGATCGGGTCTTGGGGGTCTTCCTGATGACGATGTCCACCCATTCCGGCTGCAGCGGTACGAACTGCACGCCGGTAACATGCAGCGCCTCGCGTTCGTGGCCGATGGCGACATCGGCGAGTCCGTTGGAAACGCGGCGGATGGCGGTTGTGCCCACATATGCTTGGGTTGAGTAGCCTTCAATTGTCTCGCTTCGCGCATCGAGAGCCCGCAGTTTCTCGTCGAGCAACACGCGCGATCCGCTGCCCTTCGTGCGGTTCGACAGGCGCACGCCTTCGCGCAGCAAGCTGCCCCACGTGTTCAGCCGCTTGGGATTGCGCTCCTGCACGATGAGGCCCTGCTTGCGCCCGAACAGGCGAATGACGACGACCGACGAGCCCGGTGCGAGATTGCGCACATAGGGGATGTTCCAGCTGTTCGACGACTGGTCGAACAGGTTGACGACGGCGGCATCGGCTTGGCCGGCGTAGAGGTTGACGAGCGCCGTGTAGCCGCCTTGCATGAGGCGGGCGGTCGGCACCCCGTGGACGTTCAAAGCGCTGGCGAGGACATCGGCAGCCTCGTCGGCGCCGGCGATGATGAAGCGGTCGCCTGCGATGTCGCCGAACGATGCGGCATCGACGAGGGCCTTGCTATCGTCGAGCGGTTCGTCGCCGGCGGTTGCTGCGGCGGGGGCCTGTGCGCGCGGAGCCTGGGATGTAGGTGCCTTGTGAGTGGACGTTACATATGCTTCGACGTCCTCGATCGTGAACTTCAGCTTGCGCCCAACGTGATAGGATGCCAGTTTGCCCGTCTTCGCGAGCTGGTACACGGTGTTTTTGCCCAGGTGAAGATAGCGAGCAACCTCTTCGGCGTTCATGAATTCGTCCGAGCGCATCGACTCCCCTTATCCCCTTGTAACTTTATACTTATTGAAGTATAGTTATGTTCAACGAGATTTTCAATCTCGAATAATTCGCTAATGGGAATTATATACCGTTTCAAACAGTGACGAACTGTGATGGGAGTTGTGAACAGAACTCCATTACGCATGTGACGAACAAAACCACACGCATACTTCTCGGTGTCGGGAAGATGAACCCGACGGGCGAGCCGGAAACGGAGCGCTCCAAACATAGGGAACCAAGCCGGAAAGGCCGGCTTACAAACGAAAGGAAACGAACATGAAGATCAGCGCACGCAACCAGATCAAGGGCACCGTCAAGACCATCAAGGAAGGCGCCGTCAACGCAGTCGTCGTCATCTGCCGCGGCAACCACAACCCCATCAAGGCCGACATCACCATGGAGTCCGTCAAGGAGCTCGGCCTCGAGGAGGGCAAGGAGTGCTACGCCGTCATCAAGGCCACGAACGTGATGTTCGCCACCTCCAAGATCGAGGGCATCTCCGCCCGCAACCAGATCGAGGGCACGATTGTCAAGGTCGTCGAGGGTGCCGTGAACGGCCATGTGACCATCGAGGATGCCGACGGCGTCCAGGTCTCCGGCTCCATCACCAACGAGTCCATCCAGGACCTCGGCCTCAAGGAGGGCGGCAAGGCCGTCGCCATCATCAAGGCCACCGATGTGATGGTTGCTGTCGACTAACAACCGCTTAGTAACAGGCAAGCAAAGGGCCAGGTTTAACCTGGCCCTTTTGCTATACTCGAAGAGAAATCGAGGTGGCCGACGCCTTTGTTGGGAGGTGCGCCGATGAGTCCTTATGTTTGGCTGATTATCGCTGCTGTGATGGCGATCGTCGAGATCGTCTCGCTGAGCTTAATAACCATATGGTTCGTTGCAGGTGGCATTGCTGCGTTCCTCGCCGGTTTCTTCGGGGCTGACCTTACGGTGCAAATCGTTGTCTTCCTCGTGGTGTCGTTCGCCTGCTTGGCGTTGTTCCGCCCGCTTGCTATGAAACATCGTGCAATCGGCGAGTCGCACGAGAGCACCCCGGTGGGGCAGGAAGCCGTGGTCGTCGAGGCGATCAGCGGCGAGCCCGGAGTCGGTCGTGTCGAGACGGCTGATCATATGACCTGGGCAGCATTATCTGCAGATGGCTTGCCCATTGAAGAAAGCGCCCGTGTGCGCATCATCGACCAGAAGAGCATCAGGCTCGTTGTGGAACGGATTGAATAACCAAAAGACAGCTCTTTTTGGTTGCTTACGTCTTGGAGTAGAAGGAGTTGAGAAATGTCCATTGTACTCATTGTCGTGCTCGCCATTGTCATTTTGCTCGGTGTCACGTGTGTGCGCATCGTGCCGCAAGCTGAGACCATGGTAGTAGAGCGCCTGGGATCGTACCTGACCACGTGGGGTAACGGGCTTCACTTCAAGCTTCCGCTCATAGATCGCGTGCGCGCGAAGGTTTCGCTGAAAGAGCAGGTCGCCGACTTCCCGCCACAACCGGTCATCACGAAGGACAACGTCACCATGTCCATCGACACGGTCGTGTTCTACAAGGTCATGGACCCGCGCTTGTACTGCTATGGCGTCGAGAGTCCGATCATCGCCATCGAGAACCTCACGGCGACGACGCTGCGCAACATTATCGGCGACCTCGACCTCGACACGACGCTCGTGTCGCGCGACACCATCAATGCGCAGATGCGCGCCATTCTCGACGAGGCGACCGACGCATGGGGCATCAAGGTCAACCGCGTCGAGGTGAAGAACATCACGCCGCCGGCCGCCATCCGCGAGGCCATGGAGAAACAGATGAAGGCCGAGCGCGAGAAGCGCGAGGCAGTGTTGTTGGCCGAGGGCAAGAAGCAGAGCGCCATCACCGTCGCCGAGGGCGACAAGCAGGCACGCATTCTCGAGGCCGAAGCCGCGAAGCAGACGGTTATCCTGGCTGCTGAGGCCGAGAAGGAGCGTCAGATTCGCGAAGCCGAAGGCGAGGCGGAGGCCATCCGCAACGTGCAGCAGGCGACCGCTGACGGCATCCGCATGGTGCGCGAAGCTGGAGCCGACTCGGCCGTTCTGACGTTGCAGTCGTTCGAGGCGCTCAAGCAGGTGGCGAACGGTCAGGCAACCAAGCTCATCATCCCGTCTGACATGCAAGGTTTGGCGGGCGTCGCCGCTTCGCTCAAGGAAATCGTGAAAGACGACAATGAAGAGTACGTCCTGGTCGAGAAGTAGCGATTAAATAGCATCCCTTTAAAACACTCTGCACAAAAGAAAAGGCCGACATTGAGCCGGCCTTTGTGCGTGCATGTGCAAACTGACTATTCGACAGCCTCGAATGCATCTTTGCCGAGGCCGCACCATGGGCATACCCAATCGTCGGGAATATCCTCGAATGCGGTGCCGGGGGCGATGCCGGCATCAGGGTCGCCGACCTCGGGGTCGTACTCGAAACCGCACGGGCAAACATATTTCATAGTGGCTCCTCTCATCTGATTGCCAATGGCGTCATTGTATCAGGCGAAGATGTTACCGAAGCTGGATTTGCGCTAATCTGTACCCATGAGTTACCGAGATGACGAAAAACGGTGGAAGCGCATCCAGGAAATGCTCGCCGCTGAGGCAAGCGGGAAGACCATGCGCCCCGTGGTGTCGCAGCGCACGCTGTTCGGCATTCCTTCGACCGTCGAGCAGGCAATCGAGCGCATCGTCGCTGAGGATGAGGCCGAGCGCCGTGCTAAGCGCAACAACAATTCAGCTTCCTCATCCGAAAGCGATTCACCCGAATAGTCAGCGACTTATCCTCAGATAACTATATATTCGCGTACAATAACCATGTTGGTTACAAGATGCTTTGGAAGGATGCCAAGGTGGTTGAAGAGCTCATTGTCATGCGCGATGACATGCGCATATACGGGAAGATTCAATATCCAGAAGGGGAGGGACCATTTCCCGTTGCAGTGTTTTCGCACGGTTTCGGTGCCGCGCGTGTGTACGACAGCGAGATGGGGAGCGATTTCGTCCAACGTGGCATCGCGTTTGTGGCATTCGACTTCTGCGGAGGTGGCTTGGCTTCGCAAAGCGACGGGAGCATGCTTGACATGTCGGTGCTTACCGAAGCAGCAGATCTCGAGGCTGTGATGGATGCTGTGCTTGCCCTCGACAAGATTGATTCTCAACAGTTGTTTCTTGTCGGAAGCAGCCAGGGTGGTTACGTGAGTGCATATGTTGCCGCTAAGCGACCCGCCGACGTGCGGGCGCTCGTACTCAATTTCCCTGCATTCTGCATTGGCGACGACGCGAGGGAGCGCATAGAGGAATCGCTGGGCGATGGCATCCCCGAGCAGGCAGCGTTTGGCGGCTTGCCCATCGGCAAGCGCTATCTACAAGACGCGATGGCGGTCGATATCTATGATGTGATTGATGAATACGACGGCGACGTGCTGATCATCCACGGTTCCGACGACGAAATTGTGCCGCCTGCGTATTCGGTGCGCGCTGCACAGGTCTATGGCACGAAAGCCGAGTTGGTCGTTCTCGGCGGCATGCGCCATGGCTTCCGAAACTCGCTGCCGCAGCACTACCATCGCGCAATCGATCTTGCGGTCGAGTTCGTCGAGCACCATCTGTGAGACATGATGAGACGCTGGTACCTGGTACCGGTGTGTCAGGAAATATGGCACGCCTTTCCCTGGGAGCGCTGTGCCACCCAAAAGCGTTTTTTAGATTTTGCCCTGATCATCAAGCCAGGAGCGCACGATGTGCATGAATCGTTCTTCTTCGATCGGGCAAAGCACGTCATGTCGTCGGATGTAGCGGAGTACGTTACCTGCATCTACGTCCGACAACTCAAACGCCTGGAGTGACGAACGTCCGACGATGTACGTCGAGGGGACAATGCAAACCCCCAGGCCGTCTTCAACCAGCGATAGGGCAAGTTCGGCTTCGCAGTCGCGCATGACGATATCAAGTTGCGTGCGTGTGCAGTCAATGAGGTGGCTGATAATCGGATCGAAATAAACACCGCAAGTTGGCAAAACGAATGGAATGCCCTCGAGCTGTCTGATGCTGATGCTGCCATTAGCTGATTGCTGCAGTTGAGGGGCGTCGAGGTTTGCAGATGCAACCACGACGAGCCGTTCGCGGCATAGAACTTCCAAATCGTAAAACTCAGGGTCGGGCACAATGGGCGTGAACAGCGCAAAATCGATTTCGCTGCGAAGAAAGAGCTCATGAAGCTGCTCGAGGGTCGCCACTTGTCGAAGCTCCACGGTGCAATTGTGGAATGATTCGTAGAACTCGATGATGGGCTGGGCTAGCAGCGCGTTTGCGCGTGCCATCGAGATGCCGATGCGCAGGCGCCGCTTCTGGTGGTTGAGCATGCTGTAGACCTCGCGCCGCATGCTGTTTTCAGCTGCGACGGCACGTCGTGCATACCGTACGACGATCTCGCCGGCGGCGGTCGGGCGTAGTGACGCTGTCGTACGTTCGAACAGTTCGATGCCCAGTTTGGTTTCCAATCGTTTCAATCGTTGCGAGAGTGCAGGCTGAGAGATGTGCATCGCATGAGCTGCTTTGCTAATCGAGCGATGCTCGGCGATAGCTGCTATGTATTTGAAATCGTCGTTCACAAAGCGCTTTCCGCCCGGGTGGGGATATCTCGTCCCTGCGATTCATCGTTGTTGATGTTTCCTGCCAGGCTTATAACAAAAACCAATAAATAATCCTCTAGAAAAAATAATTCACATCTAGATATACTAGACCATGTCGAGCCGGTATGGAAGCCGGCCAGTCGAGAAAGGATTACGCCAATGGAGAAGCTTTACGCCGCAATCGGCAATTTCTACAACGAAGAGGGCACCCAGCTCATTGACGTTCCTGCTGACGAGCAGGAAATCTATGCAAAGGTTGAAGACATCATGGCACGCAACCCCATGTCGTCCAAACTCTCCGATGAGGACCTTGCGGTTCTGCGCGCCTACCTGCCGGCAATCGGCAGCGATGAGGCCACGCAGGACGAGCGTTTCTCGCTTCAGGGCAAGGGCATCGTGACGAAGACTGCCGAGGGTTGCGGCGTTGCCGCCAAGGCAACTGGCGAGCTCGATGTCAGCAGCCGTTGGGAGCTTCACCATGATCGCAAGCAGTGGTCGGGCACCATGAAAGTGGACCGTTTGGGCGGCGAGGCACAGGTGAAGGAGCTCACCTTCGACTTCTACTACATGTCCATTGGCCAGGATGCCGACGGCAACTTCATCGTGCTATACAACGAGCACTACACCCGCTCGTTCAACGATCCGTACCATCTGGCCGACTTCAACAACGGTGGCCAGGCTCAGGCCATTCGTTATGACATTTCGAAGCACATCCAGTGGGGCTTCTACATGCATGTCAAGTGCTCGCTGCGCACCGACGAGGGCACGCTGGTGCTCTAAGCATCTTCAGCAAACAGGAGAGCAAGTGGGAAGGCCGTCCGTCTAGGGCGGCCTTTTTGTGTCGACGTTTTTGCATGGTGGAAAGGTTGGCTGTCTCGTTCTCGTTTGGAGCACCGTTTTGGAAATATTTGACCGTTTCGAATGATGCGAATAATAAAACATTCGGGTGCGATATTATTTTCCTATAAGCATAAATCAAGATTGAAAGGCGATAGTCATGCGCGATCATTCGAAACACGTTGAGCTCAAGCGCGAAGAAGCCATCGCACGGCTCGTCGAGGCTGCGAAGTTTGAACCGCAGGTCGAGGTTGTTGATATCCACGAGGCATTCGGTCGAGTGACGGCAGTCGATTGCAGGGCGAAAGTCGATGTACCCAATGCGTTGTGTGCGCAGATGGATGGCATTGCCGTGCGTTTCGTCGACTTCGAGGGCGGCATGCCCGATACGAGCGCATGGCAGCTCGGTCGCGAATTCGATTGGGCCAACACCGGCACGGCGTTGCCCGAAGGCTTCGACACTGCCATCAGGATCGAAGACGTGCAGTTCGACGGTGGAGTCGGAGAGGTCGGGCTTGACAATCTGAATCCAGGACGGCTTGAGATTCTCGTTGCGCCGGGCAAGCGCGGTGCAAGCTGCCGCGAGAAGGGCGCGAACTTCGAGGCAGGGCAGTTGCTGCTGCCTGCAGGCACGCGTTTGACTCCCACGAAGATTTCCGCGCTTGCGATGTGCGGCTATTCCGAGGTCGGGGTTATCGTGCAGCCTAAGGTTGTGTTCATCCCCACGGGCGACGAGCTGGTGTCGCCTGGCCATGAGTTGCCGAAGGGCAAAGCGTACGACAGCAATGGTGTGCTGCTCGAAGGCAAGCTGCTTTTGTGGGGCGCCGATCCCGTCATTTACGAGTGCATTCCCGACGATTGGTGCATCATCAAAGAAACGATTCTGAAGGCGTGCGCCGAAGCTGACATCGTGGCGATAAACGCCGGCTCGTCGAAAGGTGCCAAGGATTTCACGATGGAAATCCTCGAGGAAATCGGGCAGGTCATCTGCCATGAAACAAATCACGGACCTGGTCGCCACACAAGCGCATCGATTGTAAACGGTACCCCAGTTCTCGGTCTCTCGGGTCCGCCGTCGGGTTGCGAGATCACGGCGGACTGGTACCTCAAGCCGCTCGTCGACAGTTTCCTGTTCGGGAAGGTTGTCGAGTTCGAAAAAGTGACAGCCGTGGCCGGGGACTTCGGCCAGTCGATTGGACACGGTCCCGGCGGCGGCCCTGGCGGCCTGGCAAAGGGCAAGGGCCCTGGTGGTCTCGGCAGCGGTCCAGGTGGCAAGGGTCCAGGCAAGGACTTCTTCGCTATCCGCCCCGTGAGTCTCGAGCGCACGCCTGAAGGCCTCATCGCCAAGCCAATCGCAAATGGCCTCCATACCGACTTGCTCAAACTCGACGAGGCCGATGGCTATCTCGAAATGCACCCCTTTGCTTACCGCGATCTCGAACCTGGTGATGAGGTGACCGTCGAGCTGCGCTATCCTTACACGCAGATGTAATGCGTTGAAAAAACGACTATCTTTTCAGCGCGTGATTTAGAGGAGGAAATGGACATGGCTCCGTGCGAAGGCGTCAAACGCATCCCTGGCTGGAAAGAACTCGAACAGTTCCCTGTTCAATGGGAGATTTACAAGCGTTTGGTCGAGGGCGTGCCGGAGGGTATTGCCGTCAAGGATGTGCTTGTAGGCAACCATTGGTCGATTGTCGAGGCTGAAAGCGGCTGCGGCATGGCCATGAACGTGAGCGGCGGCCGTGGCACGTACGGGCTGTATCCGAATGCACTGCACATGGAGCTTCGCGATTTGGCTGCACAGTGCGCAAGCTGGAATTTCCTCGAGGCGAGTGTGGGCGTTGCGGCGCTCAATGCCTGGTATTCTACGCCCGAACACGCCGCTGCTGTCGGCATGAAAATCGAGGAGAAAGGCTCGAACGACGGCTTTGAGCTGTATCGCCGTTTGTGCGCGGGCAAGAAAGTGACGGTCGTAGGCCATTTTCCGTTGATTGAGCGTTTGGCGCCTGAATGCGAGCTCACGATTCTCGAGCGCAATCCGAGTGGCGATGACGTGCCTGACCCTGGGTGCGAATATATCATCCCGCATCAGGATTTTACGTTCATCACAGGCATCACATTGACGAACAAGACGCTTCCACGCCTGCTGCAACTCTCGAAGCAGGGCAGCGGAAGCTGCATTCTCGTGGGCCCGAGCGTTGTGCCGGCCCCGGTGCTCTACGAATATGGCGTCGACTGCATGGCGGGTTCGGTCATTTCAGATCCCGAGCGCGCGAAAGCGGCCGTCATGCACGCCGCCACTTCGGGGATCTTCAAGCACGGCGTCCAGAAGATGCGCGTCGAGCGCCCTGGTTGGTTGAGTGAGGCGGGGAAGTAAGCGACTTCCTGCTTGGTGGCACGGTGCTCCCTGGGAACGGTGTGCCGTTTTCAAAATGGCACACCGTTCCCAGGGAGCACCGTGCCACCTCGCTTCGTTGCAAAAACAAGGATGAAATGCGGAAGGCCGCCTGGCAGGGCGGCCTTCCTGATAGAAAGGGAGGAAAAGGATATTGCGTTCTTATGCCGGGTTCTCGCCATTGAGGATGCGGGAGCACTCGTCGTCGGTGAGCTGATAGCCGTAGTACTGCATGTAGAAGTCCTTCGTCTCCTTCTCGATGTCGACATCGGCGAACTTGTCGGGGTTGAACTTCTTGGCAGCCCACAGTACCTGCAGCGCTTCCTCGCCGGAGTAGCGGTCCCACGAGAACACGCCGTTCGGGTTGGCGTAGACAGCGCCGTTCTTGACGGCGGTGATGCCGCTCCAGGCCTCGTCAGCCTTCAAGGCCTCGACGGCGCTGGCAGCACCAACGCCCATGATGATGACCTCGGGGTCGGCAGCGACGATTTCTTCCATCGTGACCTCGATGAGGTTGCCTTCCTTCTCGAGTGCGTTAACGCCACCAGCAAGTTTGATCCACTCGTCGACGATGCACTTCCTGCCGTCGACCTTGGTGAACGAATCGGAGCTGGCGATGTGCAGGACCTTGACGCGGTCTTCTTCCTTGATGTCCTTCATGCGGTCCTCAACGAGCTTGATGTTGGCGTCGAGGTAGTCCTGCCACTCCTTGGCGATTTCCTGGGCATCGGCGCCGAGCACCTCGGCCGTGATCCTGATGTCCTCGCGCAGGCCGTCGTAATCCTGGAATGCAACGTTGACGGTTGCCAAGCCCTGCTTGCGGGCAGTCTCGGTGACGTCCTTGTCAGATGCGAACACGACATCGGGCTGCAGCTTGAGAGCTTCCTCGTAGTTGACCTCGCCGGCGCCGGTGCCCACGACGAGCGCTTCGACGTCCTTCAGGCGCGGATAGATGACATTGGGCCACGGGCGCTTCTTGAAGACCTCGGTGGTGCCGATCAGTTTGTCGGCGGCACCGAGCATCATGATGACCTGGTTGTGGGCATGCCACAGGTCGACGATCGTATTGATCTCGCCAGGAATCTCGACTGCATCGCCCTTGATGTCGGTAATGGTGCGCGCAGCAGCACCGCTACCAGATGCGGCAGACGCGCTGCCGGAGGCGCTTGCGCTCGCGGAACCAGAAGCCGCAGCCGAGCCCGATCCGCTCGAGCAGCCAGCCAAGCCTGCGACCAATGCAGCTGCAGCAGCTCCAGAGCCGACCTTCACGAATTGACGCCTTGAAATACCGTCGTTGTAAGTCATGGTTTCTCCTCCTTGCAATGCCGATTCACCTCGGCAGGGTGCTCGATTCTACCAATTATTCGAGCACTTAAATATTATTGAATAGATAGAATATTTACAAGAGGATATTTTTGTTACAGAATAATTTGATGTGGCGATGATTGGACACCTAGAAAGCAGAGAATCCATGAACGACAAAAACGAAAGCGCCCAATCGAGTGGAGCAGCGCCGGACAGTGCTGCGGAAAAACCTGCTGGGAAAGCGAAGAAGAAGTTCGCACCCGAAGATGCGACCATCGAGGGCAAGAAGCAAGCACCGCTCGGCATCATTCTCATAGGATGCGGCATCGTGGTTGCAGCATTAGCCATCGCCTCGCTGTGCATCGGTCGCTACTCCGTCGATTTGCAGACCACGTTTGCGATTCTGGCCTCGCCATTCACGAACGCGGATCCAACGTGGACTTCCAACGACTACAACGTCATCATGAACATCCGATTGCCCCGTGTTTGCGCTGCGTTCCTCGTAGGTGCATCTCTGGCACTGTCGGGCGCATCGTACCAGGGTGTGTTCCAGAACCCTCTCGTCTCACCTGATTTATTGGGTGTCTCGTACGGCGCGTGCGTGGGCGCGGCGCTGTCGATCTTGCTGTACATGAACACCTGGCAGACACAGTTGTTCGCGTTCGTTGGCGGTCTGGTCACCGTTTTCATCACCGTTTCCATCCCAAAGTTCATGCATCGCCATTCGAACGTCATGATGGTGCTCTCGGGTGTTATCGTCGGCGGGTTCATGTCGTCAATCCTCGGTCTCATGAAATACGTGGCCGATCCCGACACGCAGCTCGCCTCCATCGTGTACTGGCAGCTTGGTTCCATTGCGAAGGTCGATTTCGATGTGCTGCGCTACACAGCACCGGTCATGATCGTTGCCGCCATCGTGCTTGTGGCCATGCGTTGGCGTTTGAACCTCATCTCGCTCGGCGAAGAGGAAGCGCGTTCGCTCGGCGTCGACCTGCGTCGTGAGCGCAACGTCATCATCATCGCGTCAACATTGCTTACGGCATCGGCTGTATCAGTTGCAGGTACCATTGGATGGGTGGGTTTGATCATCCCGCATGTCACGCGCCGCATCGTCGGTTCCGACAACAAGCGGTTGATTCCCACGGTCATCTTGGTGGCGGCTGCATTTATGATTCTGGTCGATTTGTTCGCGCGCAACATCTCGGGCTACGAGATTCCGCTCGGCATCTTGACGGGCCTCGTCGGCGCCCCGATTTTTGGCTACATCCTCGTGAAGCAACGCGACGTCGATTGATTGCAGCAGTGAGTCGGGGGTCAGGGTACTGACTCTTTGTGCACAATGAGCCAGGGGCCAGGGCGCCGACTCATTCCCCGCAGGAACAGTTCATCGATTTGAACGTATTGAAAGGTTTGCAGAAATGGAACCCCTCATTGAAGTCAAAGACCTGGCTTTCCAATACTCGGCCCGCCGTGGAAACGTGTTCCAGAACGTTTCGTTCAGCGTGGAGAAAGGCGAGATGCTCACGCTGCTCGGGCCCAATGGTGCGGGCAAGTCGACGCTTTTGAACTGCATTGCCGGCTTGGCGTCGCCCACCGAGGGTTACGTGAAGGTGAACGGCGAGCCCGTCGAGAACTATTCCACACGCCGCTTGGCCAAGCACATCGGCTACGTGCGTCAGCACATTGCGGTGACTTATGGCTATACGGTACGTGAATACCTGGTCATGGGTGCCGCACCGCGTATTGGCATGTTCGCCACGCCCAAAGAGGAAGATTACGAGCGCGTCGAGGAAGCCATTGCCGATCTGGAGCTTCAGAAACTAGCGGATCGCACTGTATCGCACCTTTCCGGAGGTGAGCGTCAGCGTGTTGCCGTGGCGCGCGCGATTGTTCAGAATCCCGAGGTCATATTGTTCGACGAGCCCACCAGCGCGCTTGATTTCGGCAACCAGATTCGCGTCATGCGCACGTGCAAGGATTTGGTTGAACGCGGGTACGCCGTCATCATGACGACGCACAACCCCGACCAGCCCATCCTGCTCGGTGGCAAGGTGGCCATGCTGAACGCCGATGGCACGCTTGCCGTGGGCGATGCGGACACGACGCTCACGAGCGAGCGTTTGAGCGAGCTGTATGGCACTGAGCTGCATCTCGTTTACGTTGAAAAGGTCGACCGCGTCGCTTGCGTGTCGAGTAAGCTCTAGTCTAAAAGCTGACATCGGGAAAGCTGACACATAGGTACCTGGTACCGGTGTGTCAGCTTCCGGTGTGTTGGCCCAATGTGATTACAGCGCGGTCATGCGCACGCTCATGTCGAGGGGTTTGGCAGCGAAAGGCGCTGTCGTGGCGAGGCCATCGACACCTGTCGCGGCGTATGCGGCAGCGTTGCTAGGATTGATGCCACCTGCCGCTATGAGCGTGACGTACGGGTTGGCGGCGCGCAGCTCCTCAACCAGCGAAGCGAGTTCTTCGACTGGCACCTTGTCGAACTGGATGCCGTCGACGCCTGCTTCGGCCAACACGCGTGCTTGGTCGGCTGTCGCCTCCACGAACAGCTTCTTCTCGATGCAACGGCTGCGGAATTCGGGGATGCGCTTGACGAATTCGTCGAAGCCTCCGAGGAACTTCATGTGATGGTCGAACACGAGCACCGTTTCGGAAAGCCCGAGGCGATGGGGGAAAGCTCCACCGACCATGACGGCTTCGACGAGCAGGTCTTTGCAACCAGGCATGCTCTTGCGTGTGGTCAGCACCTCGCAATGTGGGTTGACTTCATGTACGGCGTCTACCATGGTGCGTGTTTTCGTTGCAACGGCTGACAGGTGGTCGAGCAGGTTCAGGCCCACTTTCCACACCTGGTGCAAACTGCCAGCGGTTCCGCAGATGCGAAGGATAGGCTCGTCGGGCACGATGTGGTCGCCCGATTTGTGCATCACTTCGACTTCGCAGCCCTCAATCTTCGCCAAGCGAGCGACTTCGTCAACGCCGGCGATCACGCACGCTTCGCGCGAGAAATACTCCATTTCGCCGGGTGCGTCGCCGATGCCCAAGACAAGGCTTGTCAAGTCGACATAGGGCACGTCTTCGGAGATGAAGTAATCCAGGCGGTTATCGGATATGCGCAACATGATTGCTCCTTAATAACGAATTATTCAATTCCCAGTAATATGCTACGTTGAAAACAATTTTTACAACAAATAATCTAGCACTACTATAACAACTTTGCTTGAGAACAATCGCGCAGTGGGCGTTTTGAATCAAGCGGGAAAGGAAGGCGAGGGATTCTATGAAGAGCTCGGCATTGAACCATTCATATTCGAGGCGCGATGTAATCAAGCTGACCGGCATTGCAGGAGCAGCTTTGGCGGGAAGCGCGTTGTTTGCAGGCTGCTCGTCTTCGGGTGGGTCGGCATCTGCAAGTGCTAGCGCCGCAAGTGCAAGTGCGTCAGGGAGCGCGAGTGCTGCAAGCGCCAGCGCGTCTGCGAGCGCAGCATCGCTTACGGGTTCGCAACTGAACATTTACTGTGGTGCAGGCATGACCGACCCGTTCACCGAGATTGCCGAGGCCTTCGAGAAGGCAACCGGCTGCAAGATGAACGTCACGTTCGCGAATGCCGCCCAGATCCAAACGCAGATCGACACGACGAAGGAAGGCGACTTCTTCATCGCAGGTTCGGCTGAGGAACTCAAACCGGTCGAACAGTATGTCCAGGAAAGTGAAAGCCTCGTCAAGCACATCCCGGTTATCGCAGTGCCCACCGCCAACCCGAAAGGCATTGCGGGACTGGCCGACCTGGCGAATGCCGACACGCTGCTGATCGGTGACCCCGAGTCGACGCCCATTGGCAAGATCGCCAAGAAAGCTCTCACCGATGCCGGCATTTGGGAAGGCCTCAACGCAAAGGGTGCCATCACCACGACCACGACCGCTCCGCAGATTGCGACCGCGCTGGCCAACGGCGAGGGCGATGCGGGCATCGTTTGGAAAGAGAACGTCAAGGCCGATGGTGCCACGATTGTCGAAACGGCGGATCTCGACAGCTATGTGAAAGTCATCCCGGCTGCTTTGCTCACCTCTGTTGCCGATGAGGTTGCTGCCGCCGAGTTCCAGGATTACTTGGGCACGACTGAGGCCCAGGATATCTGGAAAAAGTATGGCTACGAACTGGCGTAAGCCAATTCCTTCCCTTCCGAACGCGGGCGTCTCAGCGTGAAGGCGCCCGCGTTCCCATAGACGCATCATGTCAAGTCAGACAAAGTCCAAGAAAAAACACGCAGGTCGCAAACGCGATCTGTTTCCCGTTGCGTGCATCGTCATCGCATGTGTACCGCTGCTGTTCATCTGCAGCGCCATCATGACCATCATCGCCGGCGGCGTCACGCACGTCGGCGAGGCCGTCACCTCGGCCGAGGTGCTGTTCTCCTTGCGCATGAGCGTTGTGACGTCGACCATATCGACGACGCTGTGTTTGCTGTTAGCGCTGCCTACGGCCTATGCGCTAACGCGCACGAACATGCCGTTCAAGCGCGCGGCCGAGACGCTCATGCAGCTCACGTTGTCGTTGCCCTACATCCTTCTGGGTTTTGCGCTTTTACTGATGTTCTCGTCTCCGGCAGGCAAAGCGCTCAAAGACATCGGCTTCGCAGTGGTGTTCCAGCCCGTAGGCATTGTGTTTGCACAGCTCATTGTGAATCTGCCGTTTTCGATTCGCATGGTGCGCACAGCGTTCGGCGACGTGAATCCTCGCATGGAGTTCGTGGCGAAGACGCTGGGCGCCAGCTCATTCGAAACGTTTCGCACGATTGTTCTGCCCATCTGCCGCAACTCGATCATCTCGACGTTCGTGCTCACGTGGGCGCGCGGTATGGGCGAGTTCGGCGCCACGCTCATGCTCGTCGGCGTCACACGCATGCGAACAGAGACCTTGCCGGGCAGCGTGTACCTTTCGATTTCCACTGGCAATACCGATACGGCCATGGCAACGGCGATGATCATGCTCATCGTCTCGGCCATCACGCTCGTGATCGCCAACGTGCTGAGCAAGCCTGTCGGTGGCAGTCGTGTCGAGCGCCGACGAAAGACTTGATGAAAAACGAGGTCTTTGCGGGCGTGATTCATCGCGCCCGATGTATGGCATCTTCTAGAAGGGGAGCATGGCAGGAAGCATCGACATACGGGGTTTGCGGGTCACGCGTGGCGAGTTCACGCTGACGGTCGACGAGCTTGCGATCAACGCGGGCGAAATCTTCGCCATCTTGGGGACGACCGGGTCGGGCAAGACCGTGCTCATGGAGTCGATCGCCGGTGCCTACCCGATAGACGAAGGCGCGATACTGCTCGACGGCGAAGACATCGAAGCGCTTCCCATACAGCAGCGCCATCTGGGCATCTTGTACCAAGATTATGCGCTGTTCCCGCATATGACCGTACGAGACAACATCGCCTACGGCTTGAAGCACAGTCGTCCGCGCCGCCACGATATCACCGAGCGCGTCGACGAGATGTTGGCGCTGTTCGGCATCGAGCATCTTGCTGACCGCTTCCCAGGTGTCATCAGTGGGGGAGAATCGCAGCGCACTGCACTGGCCCGCGCGCTCGTGCTCCGCCCTGGAACGCTGATTCTCGACGAGCCGTTTTCTGCGCTCGATCCGACGACCAAGCTGCAGATGTACGCAATGTTGCGCGAAGTGCATGTCAGTTTCGGTTGCACCATCGTTTTCGTCACGCATGATTTCAACGAGGCACAGACGCTCGCGGACCGCGTGGGCATCATCCTCGACGGCAGTTTGCGTTGCGTCGTCGCTGCGGATGCTCTGTTCGACGACGAGCATGCTCCCGAGGTGAAGCAGTTCCTCGGTATTGCCGAGTGACGTCGGTGCGGCAATTTCAACCTGATGTTTCAGTTGTCAAACGCCAATCAGGTATCTGATGGGTTGAGGATCTCTTCATAATGTACGGACGTGTTGGAGAGGCTCTCCAACACGTCCGTACATGACGAAGGGCCGGCTTTTGTGCCGACCCTTCGTGTTGATTGGAGTCAAGGCGACTGTTAGTCGACAGCGACCATCACGTCGGTAGCCTTGATGATGGCGACGGCCTTCTTGCCCTCGGCGAGCTCGAGCGCTTCGATGGACTCGTTGGTGATGGAGCCCGTGATGCGTGCGCCGTCGGCATCCTTGATGGTCACGCTGCCGTTCACGGCACCTTCCTTGAGAGCCACGATCGTGCCCTCGATCTGGTTGCGGGCCGAGATGCCCTCGATCTTCTCGGTTGCGAACATGACGTTCGTGGCCTTGATGACGGCGTAGCACTCCTTGCCCTCCTCGAGGCCGAGCTCCTTGACGGACTCCATCGTGATGTCGGCCTTGATGGGGTTGTGGTTGCCGCGGCAGATGACGACGACTGCGTTCACTGCGCCCTCGCGGATGGTCTTGACGGTGCCCTTGATCTGGTTGCGTGCGCTGATCTTCATGGTGTTGCTTCCTTTCGTTGTCGGCCGGTCGCCTGCCGGCCGGTCTGTCCTGTTTTGTGCCCGCCCTTGCGGACAACTGCAGTATGCGCCTGCCATGCCACCTGCAATTGCACCAGTGTGCTTCCTTCACAAACGTCGTCACGTTTCGTCACGTCCCGTTTATAAAATTATTCATTGAAAAAAATATATACGTGAGAATATAATTCATGAGTCAGCATAAATCTGACATGGAACGAAGAACCATCTAGGAAGGGATATCTCATGGCAGAATCCAACAAGCAGGTCACGCTTAACGAAAACGGCATCTCGCGCCGCAAGTTCCTCACGCTGGGCGCAGTGGGCGCCGGCACCGTCGCCGCACTCGGTGCGTTCGGTTGCTCGTCGGGCGGTTCTTCCGCGGCAAGCGCATCTGCGTCGGCAGACGCGTCGGCGAGCGCTTCCGCAGCGTCGGCATCTGCTGCATCGAAGCAGGAGATATCCTTCAAGGATCAGAACGACTACGACGTCACGGTCACCGTTCCGTGCGAGCGCATGGTCGTGCTGCAGCATCACTCGCTCGACATGCTCTGCCAGCTCGGAGCACAAGACAACATCGTCGGCATCGTTGATAGCTGGAAGAAGAACCTGGGCGACTACATGACCGAGGTCTTCCCGGGCATCGAAAGCCTGCCCATGCCGGGTGGCCTGTCCGAGTGGAACGTCGAGCAGATTGCAGCGCTTTCCCCCGACGTGGTCATCGCAGCGTCGCAGGCACCCGAAGATGCCATGCAGCAGATTCGCGACCTGGGCATCCCCGTGGTTGTCGTGTCGCTGCGCGGCGAGGGCAAGCAGGCCGAGGCGCAGAACCCGCGCCTGGCCGACGCCGATGCCGCCTACACCGAGGGCTGCGAATGGGCCGTCAAGACGCTCGGCAAACTGGCCGGTAAAGAAGATACCGCCGAGGAAATCTGGAACTTCTGCCTGGATAGCCGCGACATCGTCGACAAGGCCGTCGGCGACATCAAGGACGACGAGCGCGTGAAGGTCGCCGTGCTCGCCAACGGCATCGCTTACGGCAACGACAAGTACGTCGGCTGCCAGCTGCTGCGCTCAGGTGCTGTCAACGCCGTGGCGCTCGCGGGCGTGCAAGGCAACACCGACTACAATGCAGAGCTCGTGGCAACGTGGAATCCCGAGGCCATCATCACACAGGACCGTTATCCCGACGACTACAAGACCATCACGACCGATCCGCAGTACGCCGAGGTCCAGGCCGTGAAGGACGGCAAGGTCATCGAGGCGCCTTACTGGACCAAACCGTGGGGCAACCCCGACACCGACTCTATCGCGCTGGGCGAGCTGTGGTTGGCCCACACGTTCTATCCCGAGAAGGTAACTGCCAAGCAGGTTCAGGAAAAGGCCGAGAACTTCTACGACTGGTTCTACGGCATCAAGTTCACCGGAACAGTCGAGTAGCCCTCGCTGTTCGATTTTCCCTTCCTAAAGGGCGGCATGGCTAAGCGGCTAGCGTCTTGGACTGCGCAATGACCCGCTTGCTGTGCCGCCCGCACATTCTACGAAAGGTCGTTTATGACCGATAGGAAACGCTCGGGGTTTTGGATGACCTTGACGGGTATCGTGCTGATCATCCTGCCTATTTTGTTTTTCGTGTTCTCGTTGGCGCTCGGTTCCTACGATGTTGGCCCCATCGACGTATGCCAGATCATCTGGTGCAAGATGATTGGCCAGACGCCACCGCAAGATGCGCTCACCGCCAACGTCATCTGGCAGGTTCGCCTGCCGCGCGTCTGTGCTGCAGCGCTCGTTGGGGCGGGGCTTTCAGTGGCGGGAGCCGTGTTTCAAGGCGTCTTTCGCAACCCATTGGCTTCGCCTTACACGTTGGGTGTATCCAACGGTGCTGGCTTCGGTGCGGCACTTGCCATCGTGCTTTCGCTTGGTGCGGCAGGCATCCAGTTGTTCGCCGTGGCATTCGGGCTTCTGGCCGTGGCGCTCACGTTCCTCATCGCCAGCCGCAGTCGGCGCAACACCGTCACGCTCGTGCTGGCCGGTATGCTCATCGGTGCGTTGTTCTCGTCTCTTGTGTCGTTGTTGAAGTTCACGGCCGACCCGCTCGAAAAGCTGCCGCAGATCGTCTATTGGCTCATGGGCTCGCTGTCGGGCTCGTCGTTCGAAGAGCTGGCGAAGATCTTGCCGTTCTACATCGTGTGCATGGCTGCGGTGTTCCTGCTGCGTTGGCGCACGAACGTGCTGTCGTTGGGCGATCAAGAGGCCAAGTCGTTCGGCCTGAACGTTCGCCGCGACCGCGCCATCGTCATCGGCACGTCCAGCATGCTCACCGCGCTTGTCGTGTCCATCTCGGGCATCATCGGCTGGGTGGGCATCGTAGTGCCGCATTTGGCGCGCATGCTCGTCGGACCCGATTTCCGCAAGCTCATTCCCACATCGGTGTCTATCGGCATTTGCTACCTGCTGATCGTAGACGATTTGTGCCGCACCCTCACGGCTTCCGAGATCCCGCTGGGCGTTATCACGGGCATCATCGGCGTGCCATTGTTCCTGTACTTCATTTACAAGAAGAAGGTGAGCTGGTAAATGAACCTTACGGTCGACGACATCACCTTCGGATACGATGCCGAGCGCAACGTGCTCGAGCACCTCTCGTTCACTTACGATTCTCCCGAGGTGCTGTGCATCTTGGGCTCGAACGGCATGGGCAAATCGACGCTGCTGCAATGCATCATCGGGGCGTTCCAGATTTCGGCGGGGTCGATTACGGTCGACGGCGTACCCGTGGGCGACTACAAGGCCCGCGACTTTGCGCGCAAGGTTGCTTACATCCCGCAATCGCATACGCCGTCATTTGCCTACAAGGTCATCGACATCGTGACCATGGGGCGCACCTCGCGCATAGGTTATTTGGCCAATCCGAGTGACGACGATGTGGCGTTTGCTCGTGAACAGCTCGATTACTTAGGGGTGGGGCATCTTGCCGAGAAGCCTTACACCGATATCTCAGGTGGCGAGCGGCAGCTGGTGATGATTGCCTCGGCGCTCACGCAAGAGCCCGAGCTCATGATATTGGACGAACCCACGGCGCATCTCGATTTCGGCAACGCCTACCGCTTCGTAGAGTTGGTCGAGAAACTGCGCGAACGCGACATGGGCGTGTTGATGACCACGCATTTCCCCGACCACGCACTTATGCTGGGTTCGCGCACAGCTGTGCTTTCAGGTGGGCGCATCATCGCCGAGGGGCTGGCAAGCGATGTCATCACCGACGAGAGCATGTGCGAACTCTACGGTATCGAGGTGCACGTCGAGCACGTCGGTAATCGCATCATCTGCATTCCCGGGTCGTTAACATTGTAGGTAGGACACCCTTCGATTTACTGGTCGAAAACCACATGTTTTTGGCTTCTATATCACGTTTCATCACTGTTCGTACCATTATGTACCAACGAAAATAAATTTGAAATAAAATAATTCGTAATTGACGTTAATCTAATAAGGGAATAATATTATGAAATCATCTGCTGTACAGGGAAAGAGCTGTGCGGCAAAGGGAAATACAAGGGAAGGAAACACATGAAGAAACGCATGCACATCGTTGTGGCAGCCGCGTTCGCGATGGCTCTCGTCGCCGCGTTCGCGCTTGTCGGCTGCTCATCGGGCAGCAACTCTGCTTCGGCCAGCGCATCTGCCGAAAGCGCCAGCACCTCGGCGGCTTCCGCCAGCGCCAGCGCAGCGGCCGCTGATCCGGTCGAGCTGCAGATCTTCGCAGCCAACTCGCTGTCGAAGGCCATGGCCGAGGTTCAAGAGCTCTACACGAGCCAGAACCCCAATGTCACCTTTGCTGACACGCAGTACAAGGCTTCCGGCGAATTGAACTCGATGCTCGAAGCTGGTTCCTACGCCGACATCGAGATCACGGCTTCCAAGGGCACGATGGACAAGGCCGAAGAGGCTGGTTACATCGACCCGGCCACCCGCGTGACTATGTTCAAGAACGACCTGGTCATCGTGACCGCCGCTGGCAACAATGACATCACCGAGGTCACCCTCGACGACGTTGCCGCTGGCAAGTACACTGTGTGCGTTGGCGACGACTCCGTGCCTGCTGGCAACTACGCCAACCAGTCACTGAGCACCGTCGGCTGCTTCAACGACCCCGACGGCAAGGTCGGCTCCGAGAGCGCTGGCAAGGCTAATGGCACCGACGCTTACGCTGGCACCCCGATCGAAGGCAAGGTCGTCACCGACACCTCCGTCGGCAACGTCTGCAAGCATGCCGAGTCCGGCGACGTTGACATCGCCTTCGTGTACACCTCCGACGTCGAGCGCTTCGGCGGCGTGAAGGTTGTCGGCACGGTTCCTGGCGACACCCACAAGAACATCACCTATCCTGGCGCTGTCTGCGCTCAGTCCACCAACGCCGAGGCCGCCCAGGCATTCCTCGACTGGTGCCTCTCCGACAAGGATGCTCAGGAAATCTGGCAGAAGTGGGGCTTCGAGCTCGCCTAAGCTGGAAATGTTCTAGCGAGAGCACATACTCTTTGAGAAATAGTCTTGAAAGAGTAATATATGCGGGGGAGTCGGATAGCCGGCTCCCCCCTTTCGATTTCTAGTGAAGGAATGCCCAATGCGAAAACGCATCCTCGTTATAGCGGCGGCACTCGTGCTGGCGTTTGCCACCATGGCGGCACCCCTTGCGTACGCAGCCGATTTCACGTCGGCGAGCTCTGCAAAGGCAGATGTCAGCACCGACGACGTGACGGTCTCGACCGATTCGGACAATTTGGCGGCAATCATCGATGAATGCACTTTCGCAGTGGGCGATTTCGAGCGTGCCAGCAAAGGTTCGAACAGAGATATCGCCGACGAATACCATGGCTATTCCTATTACGTCGGCAGCAAAGCCCATACGCTCATGTACCTGGTAACCAGCGACATGGTGCTCGTCTATGTCGACCCCGATGCTGCAAAGGCTACTGGTTTTGACCTGTCGTCAGCTGACGATGTGGAGCTGCTGCAGCAATACCTGGCAGCACTCGACACTGCTGCAGGTAAGGGTAACGCGCTCATTCCCGATGAGGCGGAATGGGTGTTCACCACCCAGAAGAAAAATGTCATCGACAGCGTGTCGTATGAATTCCTGCAGGAAATCGACGGCAGTCTGTACAACTGCATCATCGGCACCGATGGCTCGGATGTCACCGATTCGGCGCATGGGCATAACGTGCAACCGCTGTTCGCATGTTTCTCGTCGCTCATCGTGGCTGACGAGGCGGTTATCGTGGGCGAGGCCCCCTGGACCGAGAAGCTGATGTCGTTCATGTCGACGCTCGATTGGTCGCCGCTGTTCGTCACGCTCAAGACCACGTTCACGGCCATCGTGTTCATCTTCATCCTGGGTTTGGCGGCGGCGTATTTCTGCCTGCACCGCACGCCCAAGTTCCGCAATCTGTTCGACACCATCTTCACCATCCCGATGGTGCTGCCCCCCACGGTCTGCGGCTTTTTGCTGTTGCTGGCGCTGGGAAGCAACACGCCGGTGGGCAGGTGGTTCATCGATATCGGGTTCCCGCTGATTTTCAGCTGGCCGGCGACGGTCATCGCGGCGGTCATCGTGGCGTTCCCGCTGATGTACCGCGGCGCGTTGGGCGCCTTCGACAACCTCGACCCCAACATGCTCGACGCCGCGCGCACACTCGGCTGGTCCGAGTCACGCATCTTCTTCCAGATCATGTTGCCGCTGTCGTGGTCGTCCATCGCAGCCAGCACGGTGCTCGCGTTCGCCCGCGCGCTCGGCGAGTTCGGCGCAACGTTGTTCCTGGCGGGCAACTATCTGGGCATCACGCGCACCATTCCCATCGCAATCTACTTCGAGTGGATGAACGGCAACACCGACATCGCCATCTTCTGGACGATCATCCTGATCATCTTCAGCTTCCTGGTGATCATGTTCATCAACCTGTGGTCGCAGCATACGACGCGCTACCGGAAGGGGGCGGTTGAGGAATGAGCCTCGAGGTCGATATCAAGAAAACATTCGGTTCGTACACGCTCGACGTGAGCTTCAAGGCCGAAGACGAGGTGTTCGGGCTTTTGGGCGCATCGGGTTGCGGCAAATCACTGACCATGCGTTCCATCGCAGGTATCGAAACGCCCGATGAGGGGCGTATCGTCGTGAACGGCGAGGTGTTCTTCGACAGCGCGGCGGGCATCAACCTCAAGCCCCAACAGCGCAAAACGGCGTTGCTGTTCCAAAACTACATGCTGTTCCCCAACTTGACAGTCGAGGACAACGTGGCGGCGGGCATTCCGAAGAGCACGCCCAAAGCCGAGCGCGACGCCATCGTGAAGGAAGAGCTGCAGCGCTTCGACGTCGCGGCGTTCGGGAAACGCTACCCGGCGCAGCTTTCGGGCGGCCAGCAGCAACGCGTGGCACTCGCGCGCATGTTGGCGGCACGCCCCGGCATCTTGATGCTCGACGAGCCGTTCAGCGCTCTCGACTCTCACTTGAAGAGCGTGCTCGAGCAGAACCTCACGGGCTTGTTCGACGTGTTCGACGGGACGATCCTCTACGTCAGCCATGACATCGACGAGGCGGTGCGTTTCTGCGACACCATCGCCGTCATGGAGCAGGGCAAGCTGATGGAGGTGGACAAGGGCCGCGAGCTCATCGAGAACCCCAAGAGCTTGGCAGGCATCAAGCTTGGCGGATGCAAGAACGCGCCCGATGCCGAGTACGTTGACGACCACACCGTGTACTGCCCGCAATGGGGCGTCGATATTCATACCTCGCAGTTGGTGCCACACGATGTGAAAGCCATCGGCTTGCGCGCGTTCAATCTCAAGCAAGTCGACGGGCCGGGTAAAGACGTGTTCCGCATGCGCGTCGACCGCGTGAGCGACTCGCGCTTCGACCGCATGGCATTGCTCGAGTTCCTCGACCGTCGCTCCGATGCCGACGATCTCGTGGCTGCGCACGAGCAAGAGATGCACTACCTGCACCAGCGCGTGTTCTGGCGCATTGACGCAGGCGAGGGCAAGAGCAATTGGGACGAGCTGCCCAAGCCTGGCGACGAACTTTGGATGCAAATTCCCGAAGGCAAGATCTATATCGTCAACAAGTGAGTGAGTACATCACCAGGCCGTAGGCGTATCCTGCAGCCCATAGATGTATCTCGAAGTGGTACGAACCGTGACGAAAAGAATGCGCTTCCGCGAATATATCTAGCCAAGAATGAATTAAGCGGCTACACTGCATTCCACGGATTTATTTCCTGGAAGGGAAGACTTGTATGAAAGACAGCCATGGTCGTGTCATCGATTACTTGCGTATATCGTTGACCGACAAGTGCAATTTCCGTTGCATTTACTGCATGCCAGAAGAAGGCGTGTGCGCGATGAGCCACGACGAAATCCTGCGCATCGAGGAGATCGAGGATATCGCCCGCGTGGCCACGCGCATCGGCACCAAAAGCGTGCGCTTGACTGGTGGCGAGCCGCTTGTACGCAAGGGCGTGGTCGGCTTGGTTCAGTCGCTTCACGAGATGCCGGGCATTGAAAACATCTCGATGACGACGAACGGTGTGCTGTTGCCGAAGATGGCCGACGAGCTGAAGCGCGCTGGACTTTCCCGCGTCAACATCTCGCTCGACACGCTCGACCCCGAGCAGTTCGAGTTCATCACGCGCGTCGGCAAGATTGAGTCGACGCTCGCGGGTATCGACGCGGCGCTTGAAGCAGGGTTCAATCCCGTCAAGATCAATGCAGTCACGGTACGCAGCCTGAATCAGGATTTCTTGGCATTTGCGAAGCTCTCGATCGACCGTCCATTGCACGTTCGCTTCATCGAATACATGCCCGTCGGCACCTCTACTGGCTCCGATGGCACCGGTTGGGGCAAGCAGGATGTTGTGCCATCGGAAGAACTGCTCGGTATCATCAACGAGCGCGCTCGTGAACAGGGCTTGCCCGAGCTCGTTCCGACCAACAATGACGACAAGCCCATCGGTTGGGGTCCGGCTCGTTACTTTGAGTTCCCCGGCGCGAAGGGAACGGTCGGGTTCATCTCTCCGCTGTCGCGCCACTTCTGCAGCGAATGCAACCGCCTGCGTCTGACAGCCGATGGCAAGCTGCGTCCGTGCCTGTTCTCGGACCGCGAGATCGATGTGCGTGCGGCGTTGCGCGAGGGTGGAGAAGAGGCGGTTTACAACTGCTTCCTCGAGGCTTTGGATCTCAAGCCTGACGAGCATCATGACAAAGTTGGCACCGAGCGCAACATGTCCCAGATCGGCGGCTAGTTTGTGTTAAAAAGGGGCAGTCCCTTTTGAACACGAGTAGATATTCGGAATTTGAGAACGCGAAGGTTGATTATATGTCTGACGAGCAGAAACTTACTCACATCGATGAAAAGGGCGACGTGCGCATGGTCGATGTGTCGGCGAAGCCCGACACCGAGCGCATCGCCGTGGCCGAAGGCTTCATCGCCATGCATCAGGAGACGCTCGACCTGATCGTCGAAGGCAAGGCTGCGAAGGGTGACGTGCTCGCGTGCGCACGTGTGGCGGGCGTTATGGCTGCAAAGCAGACGTCAGCTCTCATTCCGATGTGCCATCCACTGAACATCACCAAAGCGAAGGTCGAGTGCGAGCCTGTGCAGGCAGGCGAGCGCGAGGACGGTCGTGTGGGCATCCACATCACCACGACGTGCGGTGTGACTGGAAAAACGGGCATTGAGATGGAGGCTCTTACCGCCGCGTCCATCGCATGTCTCACGGTGTATGACATGTGCAAGGCTGTGGATCGTGGCATGGAAATCATGGACGTGCGCCTGCTCAAGAAGGACGGCGGAAAAACCGGTCTCTGGTTGCGTGATTAGCCACGTCAGTAACATCAAACTGGTTGCAAACGAAAACGGTGCGGACATCCCAAGGGCGTCCGCACCGCGTATTTACAGGAGCTGTACCGTTTCGGTTATTTGGCGCTCGTTTCCTGTTCGGCAGCACCGCTGAAATACGTGAAGATTGCGTTCAAGTCTTCTTCCGTCGGAGCGACAATGCTGATGTTGAAGTAGGCACCGTCAACCTCGGCGCATGCCTGGCCAATCCACAGCTCGGCGTCGTCGCTCGTCACCTTCGTGATCATTGCCGGGATCTCGCGATTGATTCCCTCGAATTCGACGGTTGCACCATTGGACACGTATGAGACGTTCGAGCCCTGTACGCTCTCCAGCGTCTTGTCGACGGCGGCATCCAGATGGGTTTCGGCGTCTTGACCAGCTGTGCTCTCACCCGGTTCTTCGATGGTCACGACAACAGCCATCGAAGAGTCGTTAGATGAAGCAATCATGTCAGCAGAGCCTTGGCCAAGCCCGCTAAGCTGAGTGTTCATGCTCTCGAGGCTGGAAGCGTCGACAAAAGTCCAGCCTTCGGGCAAGTTAAAGACGATGCCGAAGAAGTCGTTCTTGTAATAGCTGGACTCATCGCCTGCGGCTTGAGCGCTTTCGCTCGCCGCTGCGGCGCTCGAAGCTGCGTCGGTGCTTGCTGCGGAAGCGGATGCGCTTGCGGCAGATGCAGCCGCGCTTGCTGCGGAAGCGGATGCGTTTGATGCGCTTGCAGCGCTTGCCGAGCTCGACGCGCTCGACCCGCATGCGCTCAGCGCGCCGGCGAGTGCCAGCATTAGAGCCACAACGGCGATTTTGCTGATGGTTTTCATGGTGCCTTTCCTTCCCGAATCGTTTCGATTCCTTTAGTTCTGCCTTTTGATAAGGCTGGAATAATTGTATTGCGGGTTGGGCAAATGTTGTGTAATGCAATATGAAAAAATCTTGTGAGTGAAACTGATTCCAATATGTCATTTTTCGAGTCCTGCGCTAGAAGGGGCCTAGCTTCAGGGTCGCTCTTTTGAGCGGCCTTTTTGCTAGAATGTGCGAATGCACGACCAGGATGAGAGACTGACCAAAAAGATGGCCTCTTTTTGGTTAGAGGAGCTTTTGAGGTGAGCGAAGATGCCGAAGCCGCAGATCAAGATGGGTACAGCCATCACAAACTACCATCAGGTAAGGTTTGCGCCGAACGTCATGCTGTCATCTCATGCGACCGTGTGCGGCAACGTGAAAATCGGTGCAGGCACCTCCGTGTTTGCCGGAACGCAGATTCGCGGCGATTGCGAGCCCATCGTCATCGGTTCGAACACGAACATCCAGGAGAATTCATGCCTGCATGTGAGCATGGGAAGCAAGCTCACAATCGGTGACAGCGTGACGATAGGGCATAACGCCGTCTTGCACGGTTGCACCATCGAGGACAACGTGCTCATCGGAATGGGCGCGATAGTGATGGACGACGCGGTTATTCCGAGCGATTGCTTGGTTGCTGCTGGATCTCTTGTCACGCAAGGAAAAACGTTTGAACCGCGGTCGCTCATCATGGGCTCGCCTGCGCGCGCTGTACGCGAGCTGACCGATGAAGAGATCGAGTCCATGATCACGGTGGCTGCTCCCGCATACGCCGAGGTCGCACGAGCCATGACGGCAGAAGGCTTGATGGCTAATCCACCTGCTGGTGCCAACATCTGGCCGCCTTCTGGCTTGTTTGGCAACTCTGCTGCTGCAGGCATGTTTCTTGGCGCTGCATTCTGAGATAATGAGTCATCGGGACAGTCCCAATGACTCATTGAACGGAGCGCATTATGGCAAGCCAATCAAACGCTGCAAAAACGAAGCTCCCCGGCAAGACGTGGACGATCATCGTCTTGCTTGCTCTGATGGGCCAGGTGGCTTGGGCGGTCGAAAACAACTTCTTCAACCTGTTCATCCAAGATGCGTTCGGCGCATCGCTGTCGGATGTGGCCTTGATGGTCAGCGCATCTGCGCTTACGGCGACGGCGACCACATTGCTGGTGGGCGTATGGTCTGACCGCGCGGGGCGACGCAAGGTGTTCGTGGTTGTCGGAACGCTGATCTGGGGCTTATCCATCTGCGCATTCGCGGTGTTGCAGAACGTATCGGCAGCCCTTGCCCGTGATGCGGCGGCAGCCGCCACGTTGGGCATCACGCTCACCATTGTGTTCGACTGCATCATGACGTTTTTCGGCAGCTTGGCCAATGATGCCTGCTTCAACGCATGGATGACCGACATCACCGACGACACGAACCGCGGCCGCGTCGAGGGTGTGAACTCTGCGATGCCGTTGCTCAGCATGCTTGTCGTGTTCGGTGGCGCGATGTTCTTCATGATCGTGGGCGACGATGGTTCGGTCACGTATGACTATCCGCTGTTCTTCACGATCATCGGTGCTATTGTCATTGCGACAGGCGTGGCTGCTGCCGTTCTTATGGAGGACTCGCATCCCGAACCTCGCAAAGGCGATGGTTACTTCACCGAATTGGCGTACGGCTTCAAGCCTTCGTCGGCGCGTGGCAACCGTATGCTCTACCTCGTGCTCGCGGCTTACTGCGTGTTCGCCATCGCTATGCAGGTCATCATGCCGTACTACGTGCTGTATTTGCGTCTGCCCTACATCTTGGGCGAGAACTACGTGTTCGTCATGGCGCCGTGCATCGTCATTGCTGCGGTCTTCACCATGTTCTACGGTCGTCTGGTTGACAAACGCGGTTTCAGCTTTGCGATTATCCTCCCGCTCATACTGTTCCTGGCAGGATGCGCCATTCTCACTGTGATGGTGAATGCGCCCGGTGTTTTCGTGGGCAGCATGCTCATGCTATCGGGTTATCTGGGGGCGGTAGCATGTTTCGGTGCCGCCATCCGCAACAACACACCGCTCGGTCATGTCGGTGCGTATCAGGGCATTCGCATCTTTATGGTCGTGCTCGTGCCCATGCTCGTTGGTCCCTGGATCGGCAGCGCCATCAGCGCTTCATCGGGTGCGGTCGTGGGCTTTGGCGTAGTCGGCGACGGTTTCACCCCTTCGTCGCTCATCTTCGCAGGCGGAGCAGCTGTGGCTTTGCTGACCTTCATCGTCCTGTTCCTCATCCGCCGTGTTGAGAAGTAGGGTTTGGTTGTTTGGATCCGGTCTCGGATAACCAAAACGACCAACAAGATATGTTTTGCGTAGAAACCTTGCAGATGCGCTAACACGTGCTATCATAGGCAAGCTGAAATTCAAGCGGGGGCTTTGCCCTCCACCTGGTTCGGCGCCCGAAGGGCAGCTGATGGGTCTCGCGAATATGGTTTGCAAGGGCGTACGCCCACGCAGTTCGCAGCCCGTCGTGTCGACGGGTTTTTTATTGGACGCGCGCAAGCGCAGGGAAGCACGTAGAAAGTAGGTGAGCACGATAGCTGCTCAGGAGCCCAGGCTCAACGAACAGATCACCGTGCGCGAATGCCGGCTGATCGGTTACGACGGCAACCAGATGGGTATCTACCCGACGGTCCAAGCCCGCCGTATCGCCGAAGATGAGGGTCTCGACCTGGTCGAGATCGCACCGAACGCCGATCCTCCCGTCTGCCGCATCATGGATTACGGCAAGTACAAGTACGATCAGGCAATCAAAGCCAAGCAGGCGCGCAAGAACCAAAGCAAGATCGAGACCAAGGAAATGAAGTTCCGCCCGAAGATCGATGTGGGCGACTACACGACCAAGAAGAAGCACGTTCTGCGCTTCCTCGAACAGGGCAACAAGGTCAAGATCACCATCATGTTCAGGGGCCGCGAAATGTCGCACCCCGACCAGGGTTTGTCTATTCTCGAGCGTCTCGCCGACGACCTGAAGGACGTCGCGGTCATCGAGAGCGCGCCGAAGATGGAAGGGCGCAACATGCATATGCTCATCGCCCCTCTGCCTGCAAACGCCAAGAAGAAGAAGGAAAAGGCTGCCAACGAGGCCGCCGAACAAGGAAAGGACGAATAAATGCCGAAGATGAAGACGCATCGCGGTTCCGCCAAGCGTTTCCGCGTGACCGGTTCTGGCAAGATCATGCGCGCCAAGGGCTACAAGAGCCACATCCTCACCAAGAAGAGCCCCAAGCGTAAGCGCAACTTCCGCAAGGAGACCGTGGTTTCCGAGGCCGACAAGAGGGTCATCGCCCGCAACCTGGGCCTTCGTTAATGTAAGTTTCCGAAGTTGCCGCAGGGTTGCTTCGCAAGATAAAGGAGAATCGTCATGGCTCGTGTTAAGCGTTCCGTCAACGCCCGCAAGAAGCGCCGCACTATCCTCGGCCGCGCGAAGGGCTACTATGGTGCCAAGTCCCGCACCTACACCAAGGCCAAGGAGCAGGTCTATCATTCGCTCCAGTACCAGTACCGCGATCGCCGCAACAAGAAGCGCGAGATCCGCAAGCTCTGGATTGCCCGCATCAATGCAGGCGCTCGTCAGAACGGCATGTCCTACTCCGTGTTCATGAACGGCCTCAAGAAGGCCGGCGTCGAACTCGACCGCAAGGTGCTCTCCGACATGGCCATCAACGATCCGCAGGCGTTTGCCCAGCTGGTCGAGGTTGCCCGTCAGGCAGTTGCCTAACAAGTCGTTTTTAACAGATTAGAATGACTTAACGGGAAAGCCCCCACGGGGGCTTTTCTTTTGCACTAGAATAGGCTCTCAGAGTTCTTGGAGGGTACATGTCTCAAACCGCAACACCGTTCTATACCGCCGACATCGGCAGCGTTGCCGTGCTCGTCCCGTGCTACAACGAGGCCGTCACCATCGCGAAGGTGATCGACGACTTCCGTCGTTGCTTGCCCGATGCGATCGTTTACGTCTACGACAACAATTCAACTGATGGCACGGCAGACATTGCCCGTGAGCACGGAGCTGTTGTGCGCCACGAATCGCGTCAGGGCAAGGGTCGCGTCGTGCGTTCGATGGTGCGTGACATCGACGCCGATTACTACATCATGGTCGATGGCGACGACACCTATCCGGCCGAGGCGGCTGTTGAGTTGCTACGCCCGCTCATCGACGATGAGGCAGACATGGTTGTGGGCGACCGGCTCTCCAACGGCTCGTATGGCGACGAGAACGACCGTGCCTTCCACGGGTTTGGCAACAACCTCGTGCGATGGCTCATCAAGCGCATCTACGGCTTCAAGTTCTCCGATGTCATGACGGGTTATCGTGCTTTCAACCGTGTGTTTGCCAAGACGCTGCCTGTCATGTCGCAAGGATTCGAGATTGAAACCGAACTGTCCATTCATGCCGTCGACAAGGCGTGGCGCATTGCCGAAGTGCCCATCGATTACCGCGATCGGCCGGAAGGTTCCGAGTCTAAGCTCTCGACGTTCTCGGACGGCTTCAAGGTTCTCAAGATGATTATGTCGCTGTTCAAGGACTACAAGCCTATGGCGCTGTTCGGTTGGGTGACGGTTCTTCTGATTGCGCTGGGCTTCATCGTCGGTGTGCCCGTGGTTGTTGAGTTTGCCCGCACGGGCTTGGTTGATCGTCTCCCTTCGGCGCTCCTTGCCGTAGGCCTCGTGATTTCTGGTTTGCTCTCGTTGGTAAGCGGTTTGATACTCGATACCGTCGTCAAGGGATCGCGCAAACAATACGAGCTCATGGTGATTGACGCCTACCGACTCTATGGAAAATAGAAGTCGGAGCGTTTAAGGGGGAACGCCGCGATTCTTGATGTTGGACCAGAACTCGAGACCACGCGGGTCGGTTCCCCCTTTAAAGAGAGTATCACTAATTGGGTTTTGACGTGGGAAATCGAACGCGTTGACTCATCTTTGCGACAAAGATGGCAATAAATGGCGTTTGTGTAACCGCAAAATTACACTGAGACATATTTGGTGCATATATGTAACCAAACGTCTTCATGCCTGCTCCACATAAATGGATTTAAGGGGTTTTTGCGAGGTTGTGTGAATCCATTAGTTGTTAATGAATAAGCGTCTTGCATTCGTCTGATGTGTTTGTAATAATAATCAGGCTATTTGCACGTCCCCATAGTCTAGAGGTCAGGACGCGGCCCTTTCAAGGCTGAGACACGGGTTCGATTCCCGTTGGGGGCACCATCTATTCACGCCGTCCCCAGGACGGCGTTTTTATTGAGAAAGAACTACGAATGACGAAATTTGAAGATCTCGGCTTGTCGGGGAAAGCCCTCTCTGCGGTGAAACGCATGGGCTACGACCAGCCGACGCCGGTGCAGGAACAAGCTATTCCGCTTGTGCTGAAAGGTCGCGATATCGTCGCAGCAGCGCAAACGGGCACTGGCAAGACGGCGGCGTTCACGCTTCCGGCGATGGACAAGCTCGAGCACGCAAAAAACGGGCAAGGCCCGCTCATGCTCGTCGTGACTCCCACCCGCGAACTTGCGCAGCAGATTGGTGACGTTGCCTCCCAGGTTGCAGTGTCGACCCATCATCGCATCACGACCGTCGTCGGCGGCCTTTCGTACAATCCGCAGATCGAGCGCCTGAAGCGCGGATGTGACGTGCTCATCGCCACGCCTGGCAGGTTGATTGACCTTATGGACCAGAAGGCGGTCAAACTCTCCAACGTCAAAGTGCTCGTGCTCGACGAAGCCGACCGCATGCTCGATATGGGCTTTCTTCCCTCCGTCAAGAAAATCGTGGCAGCGACTCCCAAGTCCCGTCAGACGTTGCTGTTTTCGGCGACGATAGACGCATCGATCACCAAAGTCGTCGGCTCGATGCTACGCGATCCCGCCACCGTCGAGATTGCGCGCAGGGGCGATGTGGCTGAGACGGTCGATCAATACGTGATTCGCTGCACGCAATCGGTCAAGCCTGCGCTCATCAAGGCGGTTTTGGCGGAGAAGGGCTCGTTCAGGGTCATCGTGTTCGCGAGGACGCGCAGCCGTGCCGATTCCACGTGCCGTCGCCTTCGAAAAGCGGGCTATGTCGCCGAGGCTATCCATTCCGACCGCAGCCAAGCGCAGCGCCGTCGCGCACTCGACAAGTTCTCGTCGGGCGAAGTTGGAATCATCACGGCAACCGATGTTCTCGCACGCGGCATAGATGTCGACCAGGTCGACTATGTCATCAACTACGACGTGCCTGAGCAAGCCGAAGATTACATCCATCGCATTGGGCGCACGGGGCGCGCGGGTGAAAAAGGTTTCGCCATCACGTTTGTGACACCTGAGACCGAGAGTGCGATGCGCGACATCGAAAAGCTTGTCAAGCAGAAGATCCCCGAGATGCGCCTAGAGTCGTTCGACATGGAGGCGGCTGAAGCTGAAGCCGCCGAAAAGGCCATCACAGCGCAGTCGAAGCGCGATCCCGAAGTCAATCGCGTAAAACGCGACCTTGCCAACCGAGCGCAGAAAAAAGCCGAGGAAGCACGCGCCCTCCAAGCTATCCGGGAAGAGGGCAGTCGCCGCAAGAAGAAGCGCGCCAAATTAACAGCTGATTCGAGCGAACGCCAAGCGTCCAAGTCGAAGAAGCGCGAGCAGTCCAGGAAGCAGGCTCCGAGCGGTAAAGCAGCCCAGCCGAAGAAGCGCGTTTCGGGTGACAAAGTTGCTCAACAGAAGAAGCAAGCTTCGAGTGGCAAAGCGGTCCAACAGAAGAAGCAGGCCCCGAACGGCAAAGCAGCTCAGCAAAAAAAGCGTTCGCAATCAAAGGCATCTGCACAACCGAAGCGCGATTTCCGCCCAGGACGCGCGCATCGTGCCGAGGTGCAGATTTCGCGTTCTCGCAAGCGTCGTTCATAACGGTCCTCCTCGACATTTCCTGCCGCATGCGCACCGCCATTTGTGCACCGTTCACGTATCGAATTGAACGTTTGCAAACGTCTCTATGCGAGACAGTTTGGCTATGGTAACTTGAACGCAACCGCGTTTTCGAAGGAGGTGTGGGACGTTGAGGGTCGCCGTTGCATGCGATGGATTGGTGGTCGCACCTTATTTCGTACAGACGACGAGCTATATGATCTACAACGTCGAACGCGGCATCATCGTCGGCAGCAACAACCTTCCCACACTCGACAAGGCTGTCGGCCAATTGGTTGAGTTGATAAAAACCATCGGCATCGACGCCTTCATCGTGGGTCGCATTGACAACGAAACAGCGGTTGCTTTGCGTACGTCTGGCACCGATCTCGTTACCAACGCCAAGGACGATCCACTTCTTGCTGCGCAAGGATATCTTTCGTCCATCTTCACGGCCGTTGCCGATTAGCATTGGATTTCGCTTTTCTGAGACATCTTCGTAACAGTGCTGTTCTCGTTTCGTGTGGTAATCGAAGGGCCACTTCCGACGGCGGTATACTATTGGACGGATTGCTAGAGTTTGAAGGGAACATCGATGGGCGCAGTTGACACGCCACTCGTTTCGTTTGTGGTGCCGTGTTACAACTCGGCAGACTACATGTCGCGCTGCATCGAAGCGCTGCTGACTGCTTCGCAGCCATGCGAGATTCTTGTCATCAACGACGGGTCGTCTGACAACACCTCTGCCATCGCGCACGAATTCGCTGCGCGTGATTCGCGCGTCATTGCAATCGATCAGGAGAACGCCAACTGGGGTGGTGTTGTGAATCACGGCATTGCTCTGGCAAAGGGAATGTATTTCAAAATCGTCGATTCAGATGACTTTCTCGACACTGAAGCACTCAAGCGCGTGCTCGATACGCTTGCCTCGCTCGTCGAGGCAGACAATGCTCCCGACCTGCTCGTCACGAACTACGTTTACGACCGTGTGACCGATAAATCGCAGCACACGATTCAGTACCGCAAGCTGCTTCCTTCGGGTCATGTGTTCAAATGGTCTGAGATGGGGCATCCGGGCATCGACCAGTTCATCATGGTGCACGCCTCGTGGTATCGCACCCAAGTGTTGCGTGATTCGGGGGTCAAGTTGCCCACAGGTGTGTCGTACATGGACAGCCTGTTCGTACTTCACCCGATGCCCTGGGTGGAAAAGCTCTACTACCTTGACGTCGACACGTATCACTACATCATCGGCCGCGAAGGCCAGTCGGTCGAGGTTGAAGTCGTGAAGAAATGCATCGACCAACAGCTGATGGCAACGCGTCTCGCTATCCAAGACGCCAACTACACCCAGCTCTACGCCGAAGAGCCGAATCGCGCCCTGCTCATGATGGGCTATATTTCGTGCATGATGAGCGTGTCGACCATCTACCTGTTCAAGATCAACACGCCTGAGTCACTCCAGAAAAATCGTGAGCTCTGGGCTTTTATGAAGGAGACAGACTCGACGCTGTACAATAACGTGAAACGCACGTGGGCGGGTTTGGCTAACCGCCGCACGCGCATTGGACGATTCCTGGCGCAAGCTGGCTATGCTTTGGCGCAGAAGATATTCAAGTTCGCGTAGCGAGCTTGTCTGAAAGAGGAAACATGGAGAATACGAGCCCCATCGGCTCAGAGGAGCTTGCAGTCGACGCTGCCGATCAGGTGGCGGAGGCCGTGCCAGCGGAAGACGAAGTCGTTCCGCAGGCTTCTCAGCCTGTTTCCACTCACGTGAGCTCCAATATCAACGATGAAATTGACAACGAGCCGATTTACGCGGATGCAAGCCACTGGATGCATTCGGTGTCGGCTGATGGTGGCGATCGTGTCGAATCGGGTATCAAGATCAATCTCACCGACATCGACCTGACGGCTATCGAAGAGGATGAAGTCATTCCCGACAAGGGCAAGGCGCATTCGATGGGGCGCAAGCTCAACATCGTGCTGTGCGCCGTGGCGTTCCTCGTGATGTTCATCTACCTGTTCGTCGCAGGCGAAGGCGAGCAGACTATCAACGCATTCACGTCGTTCAACTACGCATTCCTCTTGATTGCGCTTGTCGGCATTGTCGTTTACTGGGTGCTCGAGTCGCTGAGCATGCAGCTCATATGCAATGACTTGTTCAGGGGCTTTTCGTTCTTCAAAACGAACATCGTCACGGTCATCGGGCAATACTTCAATTGCATCACGCCGCTGTCGAGCGGCGGCCAGCCCATGCAGGCGTATTACTACACACGGTTCGGTCTACCTGTCGAGCACGCTATGCCGATGCTGCTGTGCCGCTTTATCGCCTACCAGTTCACGATGATCGTCTATGCCATCATCGTGTTGGTGCTCAGGTTCAACTACTTCATGCAGGATCTGAGACCCATCATGTACCTGGTGGCAATCGGTTTCATAGGCGGGTTCGTGCTCATCGCCATGCTGCTGTCGCTTGCGTTTGCGAAAAACGGCATCATGCGCATCGTCACGTGGGCAATCAACCTCCTTGGTCGCATTGGCATTTTGAAGGACGCAGAGCACACGTTGTTCGAGGCCACGAAATCGCTCGAGGAATCGTACGTGGGCATGCGCTACCTGCTCAAACGTCCGAGTTTGCTCATCAAGGTGTCGCTCGTCACATTCGTCCAGCTGACGGTTTACTTCTCACTTTCGTGGGTCATCTTCGCGGGCTTCGGCCTCGAGGCGAACGATTACTTCACGGTCGTCTCGTGCCAGGCGTTCGTCTACTTGATCGCGTCGTTCGTTCCGTTGCCTGGCGCTATTGGCGCATCGGAGGCCAGTTACATCACGTTTTTCAACTACGTGTACGGCGATCCTGCCATCGTCGCGCTTTCGACGTTCATCTGGCGCTTCTTCACGTTCTATCTGCCCATCGTGTTGGGCATGGCTCTTACGCTCATGGTGAACAACGAGAAGTCGTATCTGTCGAAGTTGCTTCGTCGTGACGACGTTCGCATGGCGTTCGTCGACCACACTGTCGACCGCGAGCCGAAGAAGAAAAAGAAGAAGAACTAGTCCGGTTCGAATTCGGGGTAAAGCATTTGGCAGTTGAGCGCAGGCCTGATTCGTCCATGGACCCGATATCTGCACGAATATCTCGTCTCTTTGCACCAATAACGGGTCCATGGATGATTGCATGCATCGATACGGGGTCTATGGACGGAATTTGGGCGAAAAGGGCAAAAAAAATCGTCCATGGACTCGATATCGTCACGCAAGGTTGTCGTTCCTGCATCAATATCTGTTCCATGGACGATTTGTACGAAGGGATTTGCACCAAAACCAGGTTCATGGACGATTTAGATGAGCGAGCCGCTTCAATACCAGGTGTATGGATGGCCGGTATGAGCGAGCCTAGGTTTGAAGACGAGAGCGGGGCGTGCCACAACGTCTCGTGCCTTAAAACAAACGGTTATGATGAGATTGAGTGAATAATCCAGCTAGATATGTTTTTGCCCCATAGCTTTCAAATCCCCGTAAGGTGCGCAAACATGAAAAAGCCCCGCCATAGCGGGGCTCCGTATTTCCTGGCGTCCCCGGCGGCATTCGAACCCACGGCCTTCTGCTCCGGAGGCAGACGCGCTATCCAGCTGTGCCACGGGGACGCGACCGGATGATTATACGCTAGAATGAGCGGGCAAATCTATTCGAAGCAAAGGATTCACACCTCCATGAACCATACCGTCATAGTCGAGCGAATGGCGTACGGCGCCGATGCGATTGGCCATCTCCCCGAAGGGAAGACCGTCTTCATCGAAGGTGGCGTGCCTGGGGATACCGTCGAAGTTGCGTTGACGGAAGAAAAGCAATCGTTCGCGCGGGGAACGATTGCGCGCATTGTCGAGGCATCGCCCGATCGCGTGAAGCCCGAATCGCTCATCGATCAGGTATGCGGTACGGCTCCTTGGCAGTGCATGCGCTACGAGGCGCAGCTGTCCTCAAAGCGGCAAAACGTTGTGGGCGCCCTTGTGCATACTGCGCATGTGGACTCCGAACGTGCTGAGGCTCTCGTTCGCGAATGTGCGCCGAGCAAGCGGGTGTGGGGCTATCGCAACAAGCTGGAAATCGCGACCGGCATCGACGGCCAGGGCCATTTCGAGCTCGGTTTCCATCGGGAGGGAACGGGCGAATTCGTGCCATGCGATTCTTCGCATCTCGCTCACAAGCAGATCGAGAAAGCTCCGAAGGCGCTTCGGGGCGCCATCCGTTATGCCCAAGGCGACCAAGATCTCGGCATTTTCCGTGTCGGTGTGCGCCACAGCATGGTGACGGGTGAGCTCGAGGTGGCGCTCTGGACGAAGCCAGGTTCTTTCCCGCGTGGACTGTTTGCCAAGACGCTGTCCACGGCGGTCAAGGCGACAAGCGTTGTGCGCGTGCTCGCCGACCCGGGGAAAGCGCGCAAGATCAAAGGCGTCGAGATCCTCGATGGCCGAGGCTATTGGCGCGAGCGTATCGGAGATGTGCAGTATTCGACGCAAGCTCCCTCGTTCTTCCAGGTTAACACGGCACAGGCAGGCAAGCTTGTGGGCTTTGTGCTCGATGGCCTGGGTAGTCTCGATGGTGCGTACGTCGCAGATCTCTACGCTGGTGGTGGCACGTTCTCCATTCCGTTGGCTCTTGCGGGGGCGGATGTTGTGGCTGTTGAATCGGCTAAATCATCAGTGCGCGACCTGCGTTTCAACGCCGATAGCAACGGCGTCGACATCGATGTGGTCGGCGGCGATGCGGCACGCGAGCTCGCCATGCTCGAAGACCTCGATGCGCTTGTGGTCGATCCTCCGCGCGCTGGCCTTGCGGACGGTGTTGTGGACGACATCGCCTCGACTGGAGCCGCGACCGTCGCCTATGTGAGCTGTGACCCTGCAACATGGGCGCGTGATGTGGCACGATTCGAGCAAGCTGGCTATCAACTCCGAAGCGCCCAGCCGGTCGACATGTTCCCCCAGACCTATCACGTGGAGGTCGTGAGCTTCTTCGACCGTGCGAAATAGGTTCTCTCGAGTGAATATTGGGGGGATTTTCCCTTAGCATTTAAAACGGCTGGTAGAATCTTGCTTATGTATGTGCATGAAACGCAAACAAAGGAGAGACATCGTGGCTGATCTTTACACTCCGGCCTACCAGCCGACAGGCGACGAAATCGCCGTCCTGACGACCACGCAGGGCACTATCCGCGTGCAGCTGGCAGGCAAGGATGCTCCCATCCATGTTGGCAACTTCGTAGAACTTGCCCAGAGCGGTTTCTACGATGGGCTCAAGTTCCATCGCTATGTGCCCGGCTTCGTTATCCAGGGCGGTTGCCCCAACACGCGCGACATGACGCCTGAGCAGGTTGCACGTGGCGAGCGCGGCCCGCAGGGTCAGCCTGGCACCGGTGGTCCCGGCCATCAGATCAAGGGCGAGTGGCGCACGAACCCCAACAACGAGCACAAGGACGGCACTTTGGCCATGGCCCGTTCGTCCATGCCCGATTCGGCCGGCTCGCAGTTCTATTTCTGCCTGGGCCCGCAGCCGTTCCTCGATTCCGACTACACGGTGTTTGGCCAGACGATCGAGGGCCTCGACGTCATCGCCAAGCTTCGTGCCGGCGACGTGATCGAGCACATCGAGATTGAGAACGCAACCGCCTAACGACCGAAACGTACGACCGAAACGAACCCGAGGTTTAAGAAGGTCCTGTTATGAACAACGAGCTATTCCAGCAAGCAAAGACCGCAGCGAACTCGCGTGACTACAACCGTGCACTCGAGTTGTACAACATGTGTCTTCAGGATGAGTCCAACCCGTTGGCTCCCGGCGAGGCTGGCCTGATCTACCACCAGATCGGCAACTGCCTTACGAAGCTCAAGAGCTACTATGAGGCCATCCAGGCATACTCGAAGTCGACCGAGGATGGAGCCTACGATGCAGTGGGTGTCGTCAATTGCAACCTCGGCATGGCCTATGCCGCATTGCGCGATTGGCCGAATGCGATCAAGCACTTCGAGATTGCGGTGTCCGACCGTGCGTACCCCACGCCGTACAAAGCTTACACTGCGATGGGCAACGCCTTGCTCAAGCAGGGCAAGTCGGCTGAGGCTGGCGTCGCCTTCCGCGAGGCTGCCCTCGACGAGGCGAACCCCGATCCCACGAAGGCGCTGCTCAACCTGGGCGTGTGCTTCATGGCGCTCAACCGTCCTGCCGACGCCATCGCTTCTTACGAAAGCGCATTGCAGTTCGACATGGCGCCCGACATGCGCAACAAGATGTATGCGAGCCTCGGCCAGGCTTACGTCGCGCTGGGTCAGATGGAGCAGGCGGTCGACTATTTCGAGCGTGCACTCGAAGACAAGACGTACTTCCTGTCCGCTTCGGCAAGCGTCGATTACCAGCGTGCCGTCGCTGCCGTTTCGCAGGGCAATGCCGACACCACCCAGTCGATTCCCGCCCTGGTCGACACGTCGGGTCTCGACGTCGTTGGCGAAGACGGCCTTCCGACTGCAGAGCCGGAGCCCTATGTCGTCGACGAGCATGCGGTCTCCGACGAGTATTACTTTGCCGATCAATACGAGAAGCAGGGCGATTACGCCACGACGAGCGAAGAGCGCTTCTTCAACTCGACCGACCAGGAGCTCGAGCAGTGGTCGAAGGGCGTTGTGAAGATGGAGCGCAAGCGCCGCGGCGTTGGCCTGAAGATCTTCTTGGTCATCGTGTTGTTGCTCCTCGCGGCTGCCGCTGCCGGCTTGGTCCTGTACATGCAGGGCTTCGGCTATCCGACGCAAGAGGCTGTCGTCGAGCAGCTGTTCAACGACCCGGCGTCCGAGAGCAATTACGCCAACGGCATCACGTCCGACGATATCACGGAGATGTCGAAGCTTATCGCTGACGGTTCGACCATCACGATTGATGGCGTCGACAAGTCGATGAGCTCCTCAACCGCCTACGTTACGGCTACCACTCCGCAGGGCGGCGATATCACGTACGAGGTGTCGCTCGTGCGCGACATGATAGGCTGGAAGGTATCTAACCTCGATCTTTACTTCGCCAGTCAGCACTAAGAGTACTTAGGGAAAGGAAAGAGTACAACATGGCAATTCAGAAAACTTACACGATGATCAAGCCCGACGGCGTGCGCAACGGCCACATCGGCGAGATCGTTAACCCCTTCGAGCGCGCTGGCCTCACCATCGAGCAGATGCGCCTCGAGATGGTCACCCCCGAGCAGGCCAAGGCCAACTATGCCGAGCATGAGGGCAAGCCGTTCTACGAGGGCCTCATCGCCTACGTGACGTCCGGCCCGGTCGTCAAGATGGTCGTTTCCGGCGAGGGCGCCGTCTCCAAGGTCCGTTCGCTCATGGGCTCCACGAACCCGGCAGAGGCTGCACCCGGCACTATCCGCGGCGATTTCGGCCTGTCCATGGACGAGAACGTCATTCATGGCTCCGACTCCACCGAGTCGGCAGAGCGCGAGATCGGCGTTTTCTTCGGCTAAGCCGAACCAACGAAGAGTCTTTGGAAAGCCCGCTTCGGCGGGCTTTCTTGTTTTATGCCACCGTACGATCGGGTGATGAAGTCTCTTCCATTGGTCTGATCGAGCGCTGTGGTTTTCGCTCTCGTTGTCGTGTGGTTTTGCGTGGATTTGAGCGGAGTGCCATCAAATATGATGAAAAAGGGCATCGTTAACAGTTCACAACCTGTTCACAAGGGTTGTTGCCGCTGTGGAGTTTGCCCAAACGCTACATGCGCATGGTAAAATCCAAGGTCGCGTACAAGCTTATTGACCTAAGAGGTTTAACCATATGTCGATATTCGATTCTCTAACGGGTGGTCTGTCAGAACTCACTGGCCAGATGTCTGCCGACATGGCCATCGACCTGGGTACTGCTAACACCCTGATTGCCATTTCGGGCGAGGGCATTGTCATTAATGAGCCGTCGGTCGTGGCCATCGAGAAGTCAACGCATCGCGTCTTGGCTGTCGGCCACGAAGCGAAGAACATGATTAACCATACGCCCGACGCTTTCTCGGCTGAGCATCCGCTGAAAGACGGCGTTATTGCCGACTACGATGTGACGGAGGCTATGATCTCGGCATTCATCAACAAAGCCGCGCCGCGCAAGTACCCGTGGCAGGCCAAGCCGCGCATCGTCATCTGCATCCCGTGCGGTGCCACGTCTGTCGAGAAGCGCGCTGTGTTCGAGGCTGCCATCCAGGCGGGCGCTCGTCAGGCTTATCTCATCGAAGAGCCCATGGCTGCTGCAATGGGCGCCGATTTGCCGGTCACCGAACCGACGGGTTCGATGGTTGTCGACATCGGTGGTGGTACGACTGAGGTTGCAGTCATCTCGCTCGGCGGCATCGTCACGTCGTCGTCGCTGCGTCTTGCGGGCAACAAGATGGACGAGGCCATCTCGATGCACCTCCGCGATTTGCTGGGCATCAAGATCGGTGAGCGTACGGCCGAGGTCATCAAAATCAAGATCGGTTCGATCCTGCCGTTCGAGGACGGTCGCGAACGCGACATGATTATCTCGGGTCAGGACATGATCACCGAGCAGCCGAAGGAAGTCACCATCCAATCCGAGGACGTCCGCGCAGCGCTCATCCAGCCGTGCGAGGACATGGTGCTCTCGATCAAGGAAACGTTCAAGAAGACGAATCCCGACCTCGCCAGTGACATCATTCAGAACGGTATCCTGCTCACCGGCGGCGGTGGCTTGCTCTCGGGTCTTGATCGCTATCTCACCGACAAGCTCGAGATTCCCGTATGGGTTAGCGAAACGGCGCTCACCAACGTCGTTTCCGGATGCCTCAAAGTGCTCGAGACCCCCACGGCGTTGCGCCAGACGCTCATGAGGTCCAAGTAAGCTCGATAGGTCGTTTGCATGCCGTCCAACTACCAACAAAGCGGGCCTCTGACCCGCCGTGCCGTATTTGTTGCGCTGCTCATCGTGTCGCTTGTCTTGGCGACGGTGTATGCGCGCGAGGGCGAGGATGGTCCGATTCATGCTGCCCAAAACGCCGTCATGGCTGTGACCGGCCAAGTTGGGCGTGTTGGCGCCGGCATCGGCGGTGGGACCGAGATGCTCGGCAACGTTGCCGACGATGCTACTGCCAATCCCTCGACGCTCACGGCGTTGCGCGAGCAGAACGAAGAGCTGCGCAAGTTGCTCGCCGATACCGACGAGTATCGCCAGGAAGCTGAGCGCCTGCGCGCCCTGCTCGACATGAAGCAGGTTTCGGGCGTCACCGGTCAGGCAGCCCATATCATCGGGCGTTCAGCCAACGCATGGGACCAGTCGATCACAATCGATTTGGGAAGTGCCGATGGTGTCGAGGCCGGTATGACGATTATGGGAGCGACGGGTGTCATCGGCCAGGTCGTGCGAACAGCCGACCACTCGTCGACGGTGCGTTTGCTCACCGACCCCAACTCGGGCGCGGCTGTCATGATCCAATCGACGCGTGCCTATGGTATCGTGCGCGGTTCTCTTGACGGCCTGCTGTATCTGGAAGACATTGATGAGGATCAGATTCCTCAGGTGGGCGATGTGGTTCTCACGTCGGGAATGGGCGGAAGCTACGAGCGCGGGCTCATCGTCGGTGCAGTTGTCAGCGTGAACAAGACGACGAGCAATGCCACCGGCACCATCATTGTTTCCCCGAATGACGATGCCTCGCTGCTTGAGGAAGTTATCGTTGTGTCTTCGGCACCCGACATGTTTGCAGCCGAAAAAGCGGAAGCCGAACGGCTTGCGGAAGAGGAAGCCAAGAAGGCTGCCGAAGAAGCCGAAGCGAACGCCGCCATCTATGGCGATTACAGCGATTCAAGCGACTATAGCTATTGGTCAGCTGAAGAAGGCGCCTAGGGAGGAGGGGCGATGATCACTCAAGAACGCATTGTCACAATCGTAGGCGCGGTCTTGGCCGTACTGCTTCAAATCATTCTTGCCCCGCACATCGGGCTGTTCGGCGTGGTGCCCAACATCATCGTCGCGTACACGCTCGTCGTTGCCGTCACGCAACCCCAGTCGTTTGGCAGCGTCATGCCCTTCGTGCTCGGGCTGTTCTTCGACTTGTTCACCGGCGGCCCCGTTGGCGCCATGGCGTTTTCGCTGATGGTGTTCTCGGTATTGGCAGCCCGAGTGTTCGATACCATGAACAACGACACGCTTTTCATGCCGCTGCTCGTTTTGGGCATCGGCGTATTGCTCGTTGAGCTGTCGTATGGCATGTTCCTGCTTTTGTTCGGCTATCCTGCTGGTCTGTTCGAGGCCATCGCATACCGCGTGTTCCCATGCTTTGTTTACGATCTGGTCATCGGTCTGCTCCTGTATCCGTTGGCCAAGCGCTTCCTCATGCCGACAGGTGTCCCGCGGACCGAACTCACCCAGTTGCGCTAGGGGGCTGCCGCGTGCTGTTCGCAATCATCGTCGCGATCATAACGTTCATCGTGGCCACGGCTGCCGTGGCGGCGTTCTTCGTGCTGCGCGCACGCAGAGCTGGCACGGTGGCCAAGCCGTCGCACGCTGGGCGCGATCGCGTTCGCTCTGTCGACAACGTGGGTGTGAAAGGTACGCTTGACGAGCAGGTTCGTGCTCGCGGTGGCAAACACACGACTCCGACGACTGCTCCAGCTGAAACGACAACCGGGCGTGTGAGCGAGAGCTTGCGGTCGCGCTTTGTAGCGTTGGGCGTTCTTGCTGCTGCCATTTTCGGCTCGCTGACAGTGAAGCTGTGGAGCATGCAGGTGCTCGCGGCAGGCGAGTACAAGAACGTGGCGCTGCAAAACAAATACACGACCGTGGCAACGCCGGCTCCTCGTGGGCTCATCTACGATTCCGACGGCGTCATGCTCGTCGGCAATCGAACGGCGCTGACCGTGCTTGCAGATGCTGAAGTCGCTGACGATCATGATGTGGTGCAGCGGTTGTCAACCGTGCTGGGCATTCCCTACAACGTTGTGCGCATGCGCATACAGGACCAAAGCTCGGGTGCGCAAAGTCAACGCGTTGTTGCATCCGATGTGCGTCAGCGCGATATCGCTTTTATTGCCGAGCACTCGGATGCATTCACGGGCGTCACGATCCAAGAGCGTGCGGTGCGCGATTATCCATACGGCGCCCTTGCCGCACATGTGCTTGGCTATACGGGTGCCATTTCCGATGCCGAACTCGAAACGATGCCTGCAAACCGTAACGTCGAGTTGGGCGATATCGTGGGCAAGAGCGGTGTCGAGTCGTACTACGACAACCTGCTTGCTGGCGAGCATGGCCAAAGGCGCGTCGTCGCCGACTCGAAGGGGCGTGTCGTGGAGGTCGAAAGCGAGACGCCTGCTCTGCGAGGTTCGGATGTGTACTTGACCATCAAGGCGGCCGCCCAATACGTGGCCGATGTCGAGCTCGCCGAGCTCATCGCGCCAGGCAACGTCATCGGCAAAGGCAAGGGTGTCGGCGGCGGTGTCGTCGCCATGGACGTGACCGATGGCAGCATACTCGTCATGTCTAGCTATCCGACCTTCACACCTGAAACGTTCAATGGGGGCATCACGCAGGACGTGTGGGATCTATACTCAACTGCCGAATCGTATTATCCGTTGCTTAACCGCACGATTTCGGGTTTGTATCCCGCTGCTTCGACCTATAAGGCATTCTCGAGCCTTGCAGCGCTCAAGTACGACTTTGCCAACAAGGACTCGAAATGGGTTTGCGAGGGCACATG
>JAZLCO010000015.1:0-35842 GCA_045614225.1 Eggerthellaceae bacterium
TTGCTGTCGGATAGGACTCGGGCATCAGCGGCTGGACGGCGGTGATGGCGTAGTTCAGCGCGAAGCCGAACAGCAGCATCAGGGCGACGTACAGGACCATCTTGGACTGCGTCGGGTCGTAGTTGATGACCAGCGAGCAGGCGATGATGACGATGATGCAGAAGATCCATGCGCCAGCGAGGTTCTTCTTACGGCCGATCTTGTCGGAGACGAAGCCGACAGCGATGTTGGAGATGATGGCCGCGAAGTTGTTCCACGTCTGCAGGTTGACGGACTGCTGCGGGGTGTAACCCATGGCCTGGAACCAGGACGGAATCCAAGCGTTCATGCCGTACACGCAGAACTGGCCTACGAAGTAGGTGGTCCAGATGGCTGCGGTGGCCACGATGTACTTCTTGGAGAACAGGACGTTCGGGCCAGCCTGTGCGGGTTTCGGCGGGACGACCAGCAGGTCGGGATCAAACTCGGTGACGGTCGAGTGATGCTTGCGCTCGATGTCCTGGAGAGCCTTGACGGCCTTGTCCTTCATGCCGTTGTTGGCGTACCAGTGCGGGGTCTCGTGCATCGCGAAGATCAGGATGATGCCGTAGATGATCGGCAGGGCGCCGATCAGGTAGCAGACGCGCCAGTTCTCGTAGAAGGTGGCGCCGGATGCCAGGGTGATCTGCTTCTCGGTGAGAGAGCCGAGGATGCTGTGGTCAGTGGTGCAGATCGGGGCGGCGATCAGGCCTGCGACAACCCAGCCAGCGACCATGAAGGCCATGCCGAAGGTCACGAACACGCCGCGGTTCTTCGAGGGGATGGTCTCGGAGAAGCAGGTGGTGACGATCGGGATGCAGGAGCCTACGCCGAAGCCGGCGATGAGGCGCCAGACGGCGAAGATGCCCAGCGAGGACGAGAACGCCTGCGGCAGGGTGAACAAGCCGTAGAAGATGACGGCGATGATCAGCATCTTCTTGCGGCCGATGCGGTCAGACATAGCGCCGCCGACGGCGCCGCCGAGGACCATGCCGAGCAGGCCCCACGTGGTCAGCGAGCCGACCTGGGCGGCCGTCTGCAGGCCGAACGACGGGGCGAGGTAGGTGTTCGTGGAGTTGACGATCATGAAGTCATAACCGTCGAAGATGTTTGCCAGGCCCAACAGGACAAACATCAACCAGGTGTGGCCATTGATACCGAAAGAGTCAATGACCTCAGAAACGGTAAATTCTTTTCCGTTCATCAAACCCTCCTTTTAAGGATTTCCAGTATCTGAGCACGTATGGTCTAGAGCTGCTCACACTCTGGGTTTCGCCCCCTTTCGCGCGATTCGCGTTTAAGCGACATCGGGTTAACGCCCCTAAAATGAACGAGCCCCATACTTGGCTTGTTCCGCTAGCCTGATATCGCTCCGACATTTGTGGAACCCATATAGCACCACAACTTGCCATATTAGAGAGATTGGAAAAAACCTCGATGAACGGCACGATGCAAATCGTTAACATTCAGTTCATTTGTAGTTGATAATGTTTGTGTAATTCATCATCATTTATATATATTAGTAAATATTCATCATTTACTGGTAAAGGGATCGCGATGCTTAAAGCGCTCGTCATCGAGAACGACCAGAGGCTGAACTCCCAATACTGCTCATTCCTCGCAAAGCAGGGATACGACACGGTTTCAGCTCACGATGCCCTCGAAGCGCTATCGACCATCGATTCGAACAGCGTAAACATCGTCATTTGCGACCACGACCTCCCCAACATCGACGGTTTCATGGTTATAGAGCGCATCAGGGCTAATGATGAAGAGGTGCCCATCTTGGCCACCTCAACTCAAAACGATCTCAAATCAAAGCAACGGGCTTTCAATGCAGGATGCGATGACTACCTCGTGAAACCCGTCGATTTGAACGAACTTGCACTCCGATTGTCCGCATTGCTGAGACGCACGCGAAACACTTCGAACCAACGGATCGTGATCGGCAACGCTGCGCTCGACTCGAGCTCGCTCACCGTAACCGAAGGCTCTAATGTCACCGCCCTTCCGCCCAAGGAGTTCTTGCTGCTTTTCAAACTGTGCGCTTCTCCGGGCCGCATTTTTACGCGCCGAGACATCATGGACGATATTTGGGGCATTCGCACCGGAACCGACGAGCGTACCGTCGATGTGCATATCAGACGGCTTCGGAAGCGTTTCGAAGAAAGCACGAGCATCCAGATTGAAACCGTGCGAGGCGTCGGTTATCGGGCAAAAGCAACGAAAGTGAATTCGTAGCCGATACCACACATATATATATTCATGATGAATTTCCGCATGGTTCCAAATTGATTAACGTTATCATTGCCTCCATGTCTTTAGAGGGGGAAGAAACGGTACGAACAGGCGTCAAGCCTGACGGCACCAAGGCGAAGCATGCTGCTCGCCTGCTTTTGTGCGTCGTTTTGATCGTTACGCTTCTCGTTTTGTGCTGGATTCAGCTCGACATGAGCACGCAATGGGGCACTGATTGCTTCGCGTTTTTCCAAACAATGCCCGTCGAATTCATGGCGTTGAGCATTTTCACCCTTGGAGCTCTTTTTTGTTTTGCCTATGCCATTTGCAGCAGCCTCACTGCGTCAGGCGCCATCATCTCCATCCTGTCGACGCTCATCGCCATCACGAACTATTACGTCATCGAATTCCACGGCGGGCCGCTTTCGTTCCTCGAGCTGAAGAACGCGGCAACTGCGGCAAACGTGATGGGGTCGTATACGTTGGAGTTCACGCCCGTCGTTTCGGGCATTTTGGCACTCGGAGTTATCGAGCTGGCCGTTTCGTTTACCGGATTACGCACCATGCAAAAACGTGCGGTCTTCGGCAAGAGGTCATGGAAGCGAAGCCTCGGTTTGCTTGCTGCAGCCGCACTCATCGTTTTCTTCGGATACGCATCTCCATACGCCGTCAAGCCGGCTCATGTGCTCATATGGAATTGGACAACAGCCTACCCCTATTACGGGTACATTCCATGCACGGTCGATACGCTGCAAACTTGCTTCAACCTCGTGGAAAAGCCAGAGGGGTATTCGGAAGGACGGCTTGCTGAAATCGACGTGCCAACGCAGGTTTCGCAAACCTCAACGCCTGATATCGTCCTCATCCTCAACGAGACGTTCTACGACCTCCATCAGGCAAGTTATTTCGCCACTGACGTTGACTACATGCAAGGCATCAACTCGCTCGACGGTGCAATCACCGGCTATGCCGTGGTGCCCAGCATCGGCGGGGGCACAAACAAGTCGGAATACGAGTTGCTGACGGGCAATTCGATGGCGCCGCTCGCACAAAGCGGCTCGCCGTTCTTCACCGTCGACATGACCGATGCGCCGAGCCTCGTCACGATTCTGAAAGCGCAAGGATACGAGACCACCGCCTGCCATCCAAGCAACGCCGTGAACTACTCACGCAATGCCGCATATCCCGCCATGGGGTTCGACCATGTGTACTTCTTCGATTCGTTTGAAGACCTCGAGTCTCCGCGGGATCGTTGGTACGAATCGGATGAGAGCACTTACGCTAACGTCATTCGCTGGTACGAAGAGAATCGCGTGACTGCCGCCGAGGAGGGCGTCGACAGGCCTCAGTTCATGTACTGCCTCACTATTCAAAATCATGGAAACTGGAGCTCGGGCGACGATTCGTACGACACCGTGCACGCAATAGGCAATTTCGGCGGCTACAACGATGATGTCAACGAATACCTCACAGGCATCGCCGAATCGGATGCGGCATTCGTAAAACTCGTCGACTATTTCGCGCACTCCGATCGACCTACAATCGTCTGCATGGCCGGGGACCACTCCCCCAGTTTCGCCGCCAACATCGCTGACACCGAAACGCATTCCGATGACGAGCTCGACCTATTGCTACGCGCAACACCGTATGTCATCTGGGCGAATTTCGACTTGACCGATTCCGACGTCAACGTGCCAGAATACATGAGCATTAACCACCTGACGTCGACCGTAGCGCGGTTGGCCGGCGTGGGGCTTTCGCCGTACTATGCCTTCCAGCTCGAGCTCATGAAGACGTTCCCCATCGTTACCGCCTATGGTGCCTACTACGACGATGAGGGGAATCGCTACAACTATGACGATGGGTGCAACGCTCAGGTAATGGATTACCGCCACCTCGACTACGCCAACATCATGAGGGAAGGCGACCCAGCACTGTTCGCATACGTGCCTTAGGCGTTTGGCTCTTCAACGGAAGCACTGCACCTCAAAGATGACAATAAGTCGACCGTTTCGTCGTACCGCGCTGAACCGTGTGAGAATGTGCAAAACGGCAATGGCTCTATAGCGAAACAATCAAGGAGGTGCAGCGATGAAACGTCCAGGCATCGATGGCGGATTTTTGCTGTGCTTCGGGTTGAATCTGATTCTGAATTGCTTTTGGGTCATTCCGGCAGTCGTACTGTTCGTCACCCACTTCGTCCTTGGCACGCCGCTTTGGCTAGCGTGGCTTGCGCTTGGCCTGTGGCTTGCAATTGTTTTCGCCATCACCGCATTCATGAGCTGGGCAGCATCAACAAGCAATTCAAACGGCGCCGGCACAGGCACGCGCGGGCGCGCCACCGTGCGCTATTCATCCCAACGTCGCAACGAGAGCATCGACCTGTCAGGCAAGCAGGCCATTCCCACTAGGCCGCAATCTTCTGGTGACGCAGATAATCAGGAGTGAGTCAGCGCCCTGGCCACGCTCATGAGTCACTTTGACTGTCAAAGTGACTCATTTATATAGAGGCAAGCAAAGCACGCCCGAGTTCGAGCATCGCAGCAATGTAACCAGCAGGCTCGACTGCTGCAACAGCAGCCTGCAATTTGCCGATCCAAGCAAGTGGATGCTCATCAGCAAAACCCTTGAGCTTTTCGACAAGCTCTTCTTGGGCAGCGTCATCACCATCAGCTTGCGCGAGGCGTTCGCAGAGCACCGATGTATAGAGCAACTCGATGCCTATATGGTCGGCATACTGGTTGTTCTCGTTGGACACTTCTAGGCCCGCTTCACGCAGGAGAGCGCGCATCTCGAACGTCGCCTGACCAAATCCGACCGTGGCGCCTTCTGAACCAGGACGGTACATCGTTTCCCACGGAGCAGCCGCTGGACGCGGTGGGCCCACGAAGAGCTTGGTGTATTCGACCGACGCTTTCTGAACCGGGTTGCCCCCTTCAGCAGCGAGCTGCTGCGCAGCCGTCGCATATGCCCCGCATGCTTCGAGCGCTACTGCCACATGCACATCATCGAAACTAGGAAAGCTCTCCCAAAACTCAGGCTCGAGCCCGACGGTGCCGGTCTGATTCATAGGAGCAAGAAGCGAATTGCCCACGAAGGCCAGTGCCTCGGCGTAGTTTGTCCAAATAGCAGCATCGCGTGTCATGTTGCGAATCCTTTCAAGACGTGTAATGCGTCGGACCATTATAGCGCGCAATCATTTGTGTTCATAAACGAAGCCGCGCGCCCGGAAGAGGGGATGGGGCGCACGGCTCAAGGAAGGAGGGGGACCTCGCCGGGTATGGCACCGGCGGGCCTTCTGATATGTCTTCTCGAAGAGGCTTGCCGAGAGGGATGACCCCTCCCGGCTTGCGTTTCTCTAGGGGCGGACCGGCGCTTCAGCGCTGGCCCGCTTCCTATGCCGGGCTACTTTTCGCCGGCGACGAGCTTGTTGGACAGCACCATGAAGATCAGCACGCCGACCGAGATGACGCCGAGGGTCACGAGGCACTCGGGGACGGTCGGGGCGAACGAGCCCAGCGTCATCCACATGTTCGCGGGGTCCTCCTGCGCGGCGAAGGTGCCGGCCGTGATGCCGGGGCCGCCGAAGACGTTGGGGTGGATGAAGCTCGTGAACAACAGCCACACGCGCTTGCAGGCCACGCCGAGCACCACCAGCACGCTCGCCAGGACCACCATGCCGCGCTTCTCGCGGTTCTTGGCGACGGCGAGGACCAGGAACGGCACGAGCAGGCCGCCGATGATCTCGAACCAGAAGAACGGTGCGGTCGCGCCGGTGAGCATCTCGGAGAGCGCGACTGCCTCGCCTGCGCCGGGATAGGCCATGGTCAACAGCTCGCAGCCGATGAAGAACGCGTCGACGCAGATGAAGGTCGCGAGGAGCTTGCCGAGCTTTGCCATGAGGCCGTCGTCGAGCGCGGCTATGCCGACCTTGTCGAGCAGCAGCAGGCCGAGCAGCAGCAGCGCCAGGCCGGAGTCGAGCGCGGAGGCCACGAAGATGGGCGCCATGATGGCGGTGTACCAGGCGCGCGCGATCTGCAAGCCGAAGATCCAGGCGGTCACGGAGTGGACCAGGATGGCCACCGGCAGCGCCACGTAGGAGAGCTTGCGCACCTTCTCCTCGTCGCCCTTCTGCATCCAGACGAGGTCGAGGATGTTGATGATGAGGTAGATCGTGATGATGCACATGTCCCACAGAAGCGGCGACATGAAGTTCGGGCCCGTGAACATGCGCCAGACGCGGGCGATGCCGCCGAGGTCGACCAGGACCAGCATGCCGGCCACGCAGATGCAGGCCGTCGAGCAGATGACTGCGGGCTTGGCCACGCTCTTGAACGACTCGATGCCGAACACGTGCGCCGAGCTCGCCACGATCAGGCCGCCGGCGGAGAGGCCCACGAACAGCATGAACGTGCAGATGTAGAGGCCCCACGAGTTAGCGTTGGACATGCCGGTGACGGCCAGGCCGCTCATGAGCTGGTAGATCCAGCACGCGATGCCGATCACCACGAGCGCGGCGAATACGCCGAGAACCGGTTTGGAGAAAGCCTTGGAATTCATCTTCAGCACCTCCCTTTCTAGCTCAGGTAGAAGACCTGGGGCTTGGTGCCCTTGTCTTCGAGAAGGATCCGGACGTTGCCCTGGCGGCGAAGCTTCGAGATCTCGGAGTTCGGGTCGTCGAGGTCGCCGAACACACGAGCCTTGGCAGGACAGCTTGCTACACACATCGGCTCATCGCCATCGTCGGTGCGCTCCTTGCACAGCGTGCACTTCTCCATGACGCCGCGCTTGCGCTCGGGCACGCGAGAGTCGCCATAGCTGAACCCAGCAGAGCGCGTCGGCTCAGCCCAGTTGAACGTGCGGGCGTTGTACGGGCAGGCGGCCATGCACATGCGGCAGCCGATGCACTTGTCGTAGTCGATCTCAACGCGGCCCATCTCGTCCTTGTAGGTGGCGCCGGTCGGGCAGACCTTCTGGCAGGCCGGGTTCTCGCAGTGCTGGCATGCTAGCGGCAGAAACGTACGGCTCAGGTTCGGATAGGTGCCCTCAGCGCCGTTGATGGTGGAGCAGCCCTCGGTGATCACACGGTTCCAGAGCATGCCGTCGGGCACGTTGTTCTGCATTTTGCAGGCATTCGCGCAGGTCATGCAATCAATGCAGCGCGCGGTGTTAATTGCGATCGCAAGTTTGGTCATCTATCTCACCTACGCTTTCCTGATTGCTACGAGCGTATCGTTGAACGGCGTGACGCCGCCCTTCATGAGGTCGACGCGACGCTCGACCATCTGGTCGTTCGTGACGGTCTGGATATTGCCGCCATCCATGTTGCGCGACCATGCGCCTTCGGTCGTACGAATCGAACCCGGGCGAACCGATTCGTTGGCACGCACCTCGCACTTGAACGAACCGCGGTCGTTGTACGCCTCGACGGTCGCGCCATCGGAAATGCTTTCTTTCGCCATGTCGATGGGATTCATCTCGACGTAGGCGTCGACGTATTGGTTCATCCACTTTGCGTCATAGAACATCGAGTGAATCAGGAAACGGCTGCGTGTCTGAGTCAGCTGGTAGGGGAACTGGGCACGTGCGGGATTCTCCTCGTTGACCTCGGAGCATTCTTCCCACGACGGCAGAGCCTGACCCCACTTGAACATCTTTTCGTAGTACACGTCAAGGCGTCCCGATTCGGTCTTGTAAACCTGATCGGCAAAGCCAACGCGCGGCTTCTCGATACCCACGAACGGCATGAGGCCGTGGTTTTCGATCACATCGTCGAGCGTGATGCCCTCGAGCGTTTTGGCCGTGTTGTTGTCGACCTGGTAGCGCACCCATTCCTCGGCGCTAGCCGGCATGGCGCTCTCGAGACCGACGGCCTTCGCAATCTCGAGCATGATCTGGAAGTCAGTCTTGCTCTCGAACAACGGGTCGAGTCCGCGACCGACTGTCATGATGTGGTTTGCTGCACACTTGACGTCGCCCACTTCCTCGGGGCATTCGAACTTGGTGCATGCAGGTAGCACGATGTCGGCGAAGCGCACGCTCTCACAATGGTAGATGTCGATTTCGAGCACGAAGTCGAGGGTCTTCAGCCATTCCTCGGTCAGATTCATGTTCGCGAAGAACTGTTGGAGCGTGTTGCCAACCGAGATGACGGCGTGGACGTTGTTTTCCTGCGTGCGGAAGTCATACGCGAACATCTTCAGAGTGTTGGCCTTCATGGTCTCATCAGGGAATTTCCATGAAGCGAGCGAAGCGCTGTAGCCACGGCCGCCGTGCATGCTGCCCACACACTTGCCGGGAGCGCCGATGTTGCCAGTAAGACCAACGAGGATGGCGACTGCATGGCCGAGCACGTCAGCGTTGCTATACTTGTCAGCACCACCCATGCCCAGGCCCAGCATCGATGCGCCGCTCGTGGCGTATCGCTCAGCGATGTAGACAAGGTCTTCTTTGGAAATGCCCGTCTTGTCGCTCGCCCAATCGAGCGTATAGGACACCTGATTCTTCTTGATGGCATCGAAGACGGTCTGATATCCAGCGGAAGCAGGCGCTTCGAGGGCAGGAACGACTCCAGCCGCATCGTATTCCTTGATGGAATTGCTGGCGGTATCCCACACGACGAACGGATCGTAGTCCTTGATCTCCTTTTTGGCAGTGTCTTCGACCTGTCGCGGTGCGGCGCCAGACACCTCGCCCCAACGCAGGAACGAGCCATCTGCCTTGACCAGGTACGGCATCGAGGTATGGGCTGCCATGAACTCTGCGTCGTACAGCTCATTGTCGAGAATGTGGCTGATCATGCCCAGATACATCGCAGCGTCAGTGCCGGGCTTGATGGGAATCCACTTATGGGCCTTGCTAGCAGTCGTCGAGAAATGCGGGTCAACCACGACGAGCTCAACACCAGCTGCAATGGCATCGAGCAGGTTGCGCGCCTGCATCATGCCCGTCTCACAGAAGTTGTGGCCGTTGATCATGATGAACTTGGCGTTGACCATGTCGCGCGTCTCGTTCGTCGATGCATAGAAGCCGTTCTGACCCGTAGCAGGATCGAGGCCATTGCCGATGCCGATGTCAATGCCCGGCTCGACGTATGTCGAAGCACTCAGCAGGCCGGCGAGCAATCCGAAACGCGGCTCACTCGAGAGCGATACGTACACGCTTTCCTTGCCATATTTGTCCCACACGGCCTTGAGCTGGTCACCAACTTCTTTCATAGCCTCGTCCCAGCTGATGGCCTCGAACTTGCCTTCACCGCGCTCACCTACGCGACGCAGCGGCGTCTGCAGGCGCGTCTCGCCGTAAATATGCTGAATCTCGGACATGCCACGTGCACAGCACATGGAGTACTCGGGGCTGAGCATATCGTTGCGCTCGACTTTGCACAGACGTCCGTCGCGGATCGTACACTTGAGGCTGCAATTGCCGTTGCACAGCGACTGATGGAACGTGTAGGCAATGCGCTCCTCGGGCTCTGCTAACGCTTGCGCAGGCGCAAACCACGAGTTTGCAGAAGCCATGCTGCCCGCTGCTACGCTGACAGCGCCAGCAGCTGCTGCGGCCTTCACGAAGCCGCGACGCGACATCGTCGTCGCGCTTGCGAGTGAACTGCGTTTGGTTTCGTTCATGAAATCCCTCCTCTTCTTCTCATTCACCCAACGAAAGGGTAAACTTCAAACTGTCACTGCCAAACGGACAGAACTTGCGATGTTGATACGGGCAGATTGGATTTCATCATGTGTGCGAAAAAGAGGGCAGAAGTGCTTCTGCATCTCGATGAACAGTCGAATACTCCGCTTTACCAGCAAATTTACGAGCAGATTCGAGACATGATCACATCGGGGCAGCTTGCCGAAGGCGAGCATCTTGCTTCGATCAGGAAGCTATCGACTGATTTCAATGTGTCTCACACAACAGTTGAGCAGGCGTATCTCCAGCTGGCTACTGAAGGATTCGTGAACAACGTGCCGCGCTCGGGTTATGTCGTGGCACACGTTGACGTCGAGTACTTCAAGCTCACACGCACTGCTGACCAACAGGCAATTCGCAATCTCGAAAACGCCCGCAACAAAGCCGCCTTCTTCGCCGAGAACCGAACGGGCGGGTCAGTGCGTTATGACTTCTCGTACGCGAACTTGCAGCCCGATTCGTTTCCCGTCAAGATATGGCGCCAGCTCATTGACGACGTGCTCTATGCACGCACATCACCCGAACTCGCGCGTTACAGCTATACCGATGAGAGATGCGCTCTGCAGGAGGAGCTTTCCCGTCTGCTCGCTAGAACGCGAGGCGTTGTCTGCGAGCCCGAGCAGGTAATTCTGCAATCTGGAACCAACGAAGCGCTAGCAACGATCATGACATTGTTTGACCGTGAGCACGATGCGCTCGGTATCGAGGAACCCGGGTACGGCACCGTACATGAAGTCGCCCGCCGTCAGGGTATGCGCTTGGCGCCGCTGCCCATCGACCAGGGACTCGAATCGTTTTTCGAGGCGCTCGAGTCGCACAAGCCCAAACTCTTGTTCACCACACCATCCCACCAATTCCCCACCGGCAAACTCCTGCCCCTCGACGCACGCACGCACTTGCTCAAATGGGCAGAAGAAAACGATGCCTACATCATCGAGGACGACAGTTGCAACGAGTTCCGCTACGCCACACGCCCCGTGCCCTCACTGCAATCGCTCGATGCGTTCGGACGCGTCATCTACCTCTGCAACATCTCGAAGGTGCTCTCCCCCAGCCTGCGTATCGCTTACGCAGTATTGCCGCCAAAGCTGCTCAAGCGATACTGGGACTTGTTCAACTACGCACATCCCACCGTTTCATGGCTTGACCAGGAAACACTCGCCCGTTTCATCGCAGGAGGCCACTGGGATGCACACGTGCGCAAAACAGCAAAGGGCAATCATCGCCGCCACGATGAGTTGCTCAGATGTCTTGTCGAAGAGTTTGGCGATGTAATCACCATTTCAGGCACCGACACGGGCATGCACCTCTACGTGACCGTGCGCAACGGCATGAAAGAGCCCGAATTGCTCGCGAAGGCGCTTGAAAACGACGTGAAAGTATACGGCACCGACCGCATGCGCTTGCTCGGTCCGGCAAATCCGCCAAGCATCATGATCGGATTCTCCGCGATTGCCTTCGAAGACATCGCGCCAGGCGTGAGTGCCTTACGAAAAGCATGGCTGTAAAGATTGAGGGCACAACCTGACGCATGTAAAAAAACGGGCTGGAAGATTTCGTCTTCCAGCCCGCTTCAACAATAGCGCTATTGATGCAACTACCACTTCTCGACGATGTTGCCCGGATCCTTGAAGATGCGGAGTGCCGGAACGAAACCGCGCACGCGCGAGAGCGGATAGACATTCGAGTGGCAACCGATGACGGTTCCGGGATTCATGACCGTGTTGCAGCCGACCTCGACGCCATCGCCGAGCATCGCACCGAACTTCTTGAGGCCAGTCTCAATCGTCTCGCCAGTAGCGAAGTCCTTCACCACAACGAGCGACCTGTCGCTCTTGAGGTTCGACGTGATGGCACCAGCACCCATGTGCGCACCGAAACCCAGAATGGAATCGCCCACGTAGTTGTAATGCGGAACCTGCGCCTTGTCGAAGATGATGACGTTCTTCAGCTCGGTCGAGTTGCCGATGACCGCACCCTTGCCCACGATGGCCGGGCAACGCAAGAACGCGCAATGACGCACTTCCGCACCGTGGTCGATGATGAGCGGCGATCCGATGTAGGCGCTGTCGTAAATCTTAGCGTCCTTGGCAATCCACACGCCCTCGGCAGGGTTATCGAACTCATCAGCGGGCAGCGTCGGACCAAGCTCGAGGATGAACTCCTTGATATGCGCGAGCGCTTCCCAGGGGTATTCGAAACGCTCAAGCAGCGGCGCTGCAATGGTGTTCGATAAATCGTACAGATCGGCGATCTTGACTTTCATGGATCGATTCCCCTTCCTTTAGGTTTGTGCACATGAAACAAGTGCTCGTTTCATAAAAGCACCCTACCAAAAACTGCGGCCCGGATTGACCGGGCCGCTTTTAATCACTCAATTTCCGTCTTGCTCCACACGTTAAAGCGTCAGCTTGGAAGCGGCGCCCTCGTCGCAGAAGAAGGTAACGTCGGGATGCAGCTGCAGAACGCTTGCGGGGCAGGCCGGGTCGACTCGACCTTCGACGGCAGCCTTGATGGCGTCAGCCTTGGCCTCTCCCAGGGCGATGAGGATAAGCTTGCGGGCGTGCATGATGCTCTTGATGCCCATGGTCACGGCATGGGTGGGCACGTCGTCGAGGCTCTCGAAGAAGCGAGCGTTGACCTCGCGGGTGTTCTGGGTAAGCTCGACCACGTGGGTCATGGTGTCGATGGGGTCACCCGGCTTGTTGAACGCGATGTGGCCGTTCACGCCGATGCCCAGAATGTGCAGATCCTCGCCACCGGCCGCCTCGATGGCAGCGTCGTAGGCGGCAAGGGCCTCATCGCTCGTGTCGAGCCCGCTCGGCACATGCGTGTTCGCAGGATCGAGGTCGACGTGGTTGAACAGGTTCGTGTCCATGAAGTAACGGTAGGACTGGTCATGCGTGGGCTCGAGGCCTACGTATTCGTCGAGGTTGAACGTGGTGACATCCTTGAAGCTAATCTCGCCTGCTTCATAGAGCTTGATGAGCTCGGCGTAGGTGTCGAGCGGCGTGGAACCAGTGGCAAAACCGAGCACGGCATTGGGCTTGGCATCCAGGATTTCCTTGTAGATGGCTGCTGCTTGTTTCGCGATGCCTTCAGGGGTATCGATGATGACCTTCATAGTGCTCCTTCTTTCGTGTGCGTCTGCGGACGAGCCAATCGCAAACATCCGCCTACTTCATAGCCAAGCTTTAAGCATTGGCCGATAACGTACGATACCGCATCAACTTCAAAAGCCAATGCGGTATCGAACAATTGAAACGTAGCGTTAACAACAAGGAAGCGACCATTGCCAGCTGCTGTCCGAGGCGCGCCGGAAGGGCGAAGCCGCTTGTGAAGCACCTTCTAATCATTATTTAGATTAGCTGAACTGCTGTAGGCGAGCCCTTCCAGCGCACCTCGGCGCAGCCGCTTCTCTTCTAATTAGGCACCCAACTCGGCAATTACCACATCTGCGATTGCACGGCTGTGGTTCTTCGCGTCGGCGTCATCTGCGGCCTCCACCATCACGCGAATGACCGGCTCGGTGCCACTGGGACGCAACAGCACACGGCCCGTCGAGCCCATCGCCTCTTCGGCTGCCTTGACAGCCGCCTGGACGGCTTCGTTGCCGAACACGGCCTGCTTGTCAGACACGCGCACGTTGATGAGTTCCTGCGGGTACTTCGTGTACAGACGTGCCGCATCGTCGACAGTCATGCCAGAACGCTTCACTGCAGCAAGGAACTGAACTGCGGTCATGAGGCCATCGCCCGTGGAGTTGTAGTCGAGCAGGATCATGTGCCCACTCTGCTCGCCGCCGATGGCGTAGCCCTTGTCGCGCATCTCCTCGAGCACGTAACGGTCGCCAACCTTGGTCTGCACGACGGTGACACCATGCTCCTTCATGAAGTTCACGAACCCGAGATTGCACATGACGGTGGACACCGTCGTATCGCCGGGCAAGCAGCCACGGTTCTTCATGTCGAGCGCCAGCACGGCCTCCATCATGTCGCCGTCGATCTCGTTGCCGCAAGAGTCGACCAGCATGACGCGGTCAGCATCGCCATCGTGGGCAATACCGACATCGGCGCCGACTTCAGCAACGTAGGCCTTGAGCGGTTCAAGGTTCGTCGAACCGCATTGGACGTTGATGTCGAGACCGTTGAACGTATCGTTCATGACACGCACGTCAGCGCCGAGACGCTCAAGGGCCTGGAAGCTGGTCGTCGAGCTGGCACCGTGACCACAGTCGAGGGCGACCTTCATACCGGCAAGGTTGATATCCTGAGCAAGAATGGAATCAACTGCATGGCGCACATAACGGTCGACAGCGTCGGGGACGTTTTGGATGGTGCCGACTGCATCGCCCGCCGGACGATCCTGGTCGAGCGTACCGGATTCTATTGCCGCCTGAATCTCGTCTTCAACGGCGTCGGGCAGCTTGAACCCATTGCCATCGAACAACTTGATGCCGTTGTACTCGGGCGGATTGTGGCTCGCGCTGATGACGATGCCGCCGTCGCATTCGAGTTGACCGACAAGAAGAGCAATAGCCGGCGTTGGAATGATCCCTGCAAGCAAGGCGGTGCCGCCCATGCTCGTGATGCCGGCACAAACAGCAGCCTCGAGCATATCGCCCGACAAACGCGTGTCTTTGCCGACGAGGATGCGCGGACCCTGGAAACGAACGGCCGCTTGACCGAGACGGAACGCAAGGGGGCAAGTGAGCTCGACATTTGCAACGCCGCGGACGCCGTCAGTTCCAAACATACGTGCCATAAGAGAGCCTTTCGATTGTCCTTCCCATTGCATGGCAAATCGTTCATGCAATTTAAACGGGATAATTATAAGGCCGCCTACCACACGCCTTACGTTAAATCTCTATTGCATGGAGAAAGCTACGCAAGATTGATGAGCCATCTGCTCGTCATATGCAATGCGTCGTCGAAACGCACATGGACGCTCCTGAACAACGTCACTGATTGCGTCCGTGAGCGAAATGGTAGTACCCCAAACCAGCCAAAGCCACCAAGCTGCATATCACGTACATCATGGGATACCCGAGCGAACCGACAACGAAGCCCAACAAAAGCGGGCCGATTCCGCACCCGAAATCGCAGAGTAGATAGAACGTTGCAATGCCCGGTGCTGCCTTCGACCCACCCGACAGCCTCCCGATGACGGCAAGGCCCGCGCTCATGCATGTGCCGAAACCCGCAGCAGCGAACAAGCCGATGCAAAGAAACAAAACGGGTGCTGAAACGAGCGAACAGGCAGCACAAATCATCGTGCACGCAGCAGCGCAAGCGATAGACGGATAGAGAACTGCGTTCTCGCCACGGCGGTCTTGAAGACGACCGATAGGAGGCCGCATGAGAATCAAAGAAACCGAGTACACGAGGAAAACGCCTGCGGCCCATCCTTCAAGCCCGATTGTCACCGAATACGCATCGACGAACGAGTTGACAGCCGAGTACGAAAATGCCACGAGGAACATGTAGAACGAGAACTTCCTGGTGGCAGGATCGAATATCGAGGATAGCTTGAATTTCGGCACCTTCTCCAGAGCTGCATGCGTTCCCTCCTTGGGCGGTGAACCCGCCGAAAGAAACAACGTTATGCCCAACGACACCGCAGCAAGAATCGAGCAGACGAAGTACAGCGCACTGTAATCGAAGTTTCCAGCTACAAGCAGGCCAAACAATGGTCCGATACCCGTACCGAGCGAGTTCGAAACCATGAACCAACCCGTCCCCTCGCCCATAACCTCAACCGGAACGATCTCGGTGACAAGGGCTGGCATGGTCGTGTTCGCGATTCCAAACGAGACGCCGTGCAGGAACCGAATCGCGAACATGAGTGGCAAGCTCGTGTCGCCCACAAAGTACGACAAGCAACTCGCAAGCATGAGCACAAGGGCCAATACCGAGCAACGCTTGAGCCCGAACGCATCAGCATAGCGCCCTGCCGCGATGCGCGCGAGCGCTGCGCCGACGAGAAAGATCGAAGCAACGAACCCCGCCGTGCTGTCGGGGCACGAAAACGCCTCCATCGCATGGCGTGCCATCGTGGTCATGAACAAGAAGTACACACCTACGACAATGAAGTGGGCCACGAAGAGCATGACGAAATTCGGCGACAAGAAGCCGCGCGGCTTTTCGATGGTGGTCTGCGAATCGTTTTCAGTCATGTTGGAGAATTCTAATTCTTTTTCCCAACATATAGCTCAAAAAACATCGCGATGCCCACAGATGTGCCATCACCATCCACGCATTGCTGTTTCGGTAGAATGCAAACAAGACCATGGCGATTGGAGAGTTGCATGTTCAGGGAAACCAGGCGAAAGAAGCAGGTTCTGTCCGAGCAGGAATGCGCTGACATCCTCGCGCGCTGCGAATGGGGCGTACTCGGACTGCACGGCGATGACGGCTACCCTTACACGGTGCCGCTGAACTACGTCTATCACAACGGAATCGTTTACTTCCACAGCGCTCGTGCTGGCCATAAGATCGATGCCATCGACCGTGACGACAAAGCAAGTTTCTGCGTCGTCGACAAGAGCGATCTCGTACCCGAGAAATTCGCAACAGCTTATTGGAGTGTTCTCGTCTTCGGCCGAATCCGCAAAGTGCAAGACGAAGAAGAGCGGATAGACGCGCTCACCGCACTCACGGAAGCACTTGCCGGCCACGTTGACGAAGAAAGCAAGCATGCCGAAATTGCCTCGTGCGAAATGCGCGACAACGTCGAGATGCTCGCGCTCGTGCCCGAGTACATATCAGGCAAGCGGGCTGCCAACGCAATCCTCGCCCACCATGGGTAGTCGCCCTATTCAGGTTGGCTTGGTTTACCCGAAATACGTCGGTGACGCCTTCTTGTACTCCTTCGTGGAAACGAGCACTCGCGGTTCGACACCTGCCAATGACTGGATGATGGAAACGCGCTCGTCGAGCTCTTCCTGCGTTTTCGCATGAACCATTGCATACAGGTTGTACGGCCATTCCTCAGCGCGACGCCGTGCGTAGCAATGCGACACGAATGGAAGCTCGGAGAGCTTGGAACCGAGCTCATCAAGCGCATCGGACGGAACGTCGAGAACCGTCATGCCGTTGAAGGCGTAACCCATCCTGCGGTGTTGTACGAACGCCCCGACACGGCGGATCGTCCCATCGGCTTTCCAGGAGCGGAGCCGCTCGAGCACCCAATCCTCATCGGGGCATCCGGGAATCCCCGAGAATGGCCGCTCACTGATCAGATCATCCTGCATCCAGCGCACGAGCGCCCGATCGCGTGGATCATTCGCATCAAACGAACTTTGAGCAGGCGCCGCAACAACGGGAGCCGAAGCGCTTCCAAAATCGACCCGCACCTTGTACAAGGCAGTTGGGGGAAGGTTGATGACTTCGCAGCCCGTTTCGTCGCGAATCTCCTCGATGACGCGGTCGATTTCATCAAGCGAGCTCGCAATCGCCGTAAACCAGATGTTGAACTCATGGTTGCGCAAATAATTGTGGGTGATTTCAGGATGGGCGCTCACCATAGCAGCAATGCGGTCAACCTCGTCTTCGTCACCCAGCGCCTTTACGCCGCACAACGTCGAGGTAAACCCAAGGCTGCGCGAGGAGAACGATGCGCCTATCCGCCTGATCATGTCATTACGCCGAAGCGATTCGACAGCATCAATCACTTGGTTGCGCTCGAGTCCAAGGGTCTCAGCCAGCGCTCCGTACGGATCGCTTTCTATCGGAAACCCGCTTTGTATGACATCGAGTACACGCTGCTCGACAAGCTTCTTCGGCTGATAGGCACAATAGGGCTCCTCGGCCAAGTAATCGCCCGTTGCCGCAAGGGCACGAGCACGGCAACCACCGCAAACACGCTTGTACTCGCACAATCCGCACTTCCCCTTCAGACGCGAGAAGTCGCGCAAATCGGCGAACACCGGCGAGTTCTCCCAAATCTTCGAGAAAGGCTCTTCCTTGACGTTGCCGAGTTGCATGTCGAAGTACCCACACGGCTGCACGTCGCCGATGTGACTGATGAACGCGAACGTTATTCCACCCAAACATCCACGTGTCATCGCTTCCATCCCATACGTCTCCGGAGTGACTTCGCGGCCTTCCTTGGCGGAAAGTTGGCGGATGATACGGTAGTACTGCGGAGCGTCCGTCGGTTTGAAATGCAAGGGGCTCGTCTTCTGGCAGTGGTACGCCCAAGTGAGCACCTCCTCGTACTCGTCAGGCGTGAGCTCGACATCGACGAGGTCTTCCCCACGGCCTGTCGGCACGAGAAGAAACGGATGAAACGCTGCAGCATCGAGGTCGAGAGCAAGTTGGTGCATGTTATCCACGAGTCGATGGTTCATCTTCGTGATCGTCGTGTTCACCTGCACGCCGACGCCATTGGCGCGCAGGTTCCGCACGCCTTCGATTGTTTCGGCGAACGCCCCCTCTTCGCCGCGGAATGCGTCTTGGCCTTCCGCCGTCGGGAAATCGAGCGAAACCGAAACGCGCGGAATACCATGTTCGGCAATCTTGGCGGCAACCTCGTCAGTTATGAGCGTACCGTTTGTGCCGATAACTGGATTCAAACCCTTCTCATGCGCATAGTCGATGATTTCCCAAATATCGGACCGCATGAGCGGCTCTCCGCCTGTGAGAATGAGAATCGGATCGGTGATCGATGCAATGTCGTCCATGACGCGCTTGCATTCGTCGGGCGTCAACTCGCCTGGATACGGCTCGCAATGCGCAGCCGCCCTGCAATGTGCGCAGGCCAGGTTGCAACTACGCGTTATCTCCCACGCGATGATCCGCGGCGCCTTGATGCCGGTCCGCTCCTCGAATGCTTGAGCTGCCGCTCCGCTTCCAGGGCGCCTCATCTCGAAACTCCGATCTCTTCGTCGGTCAGATAGCACGCCGGGTCCGGAGCCCACAAATCACCCGTGGCCGCCTCTGCGCGAACGCGGAAATTGCCTCCACAGATATCGAGGAAGCGGCATTCGCGGCAACGCCCTTTCACAAACGGGCGCTTGTCTTTCAGCTGGTACATGAGCTCACTTGCTTCGGTTGTCCGACTCACATCGGTCCAAATCTCCGAAAACGGACGCTCGCGTACGTTGCCGAAACTGAAGTGACGCCAGAACTGGTCGGCGTGAACCTCCCCATCCCAGCTCACGCACGAAATGCCATTGCCTGTCGAATTGCCCTGGTTCCACTTGAGCAGCTGCATGACATCGGCAGCGCGATCAGGGTCCTCCTCGAGCAGCTCCATATAGAGGTACGGCGCGTCGGCATGGTTGTCGACCGTCAAGATTTCAGGCTTGCCACCCTCGTCGAACCAGGTACGCGTCAAGTCCATTATGTGGCGTACAACAGCTCGCGTCTGCTCGTGAGTCAGGTCGAGGTCCATCATCTCGGAGCCGCGTCCCGTATACACCAGATGATAGAAACATGCGCGCGGGATGCCGTGCTCACGCATGATATCGAAGACCGTATCGACTTCACGGTAGTTCAGCTTGTTGATGGTGAAGCGCAGCCCAACCTTTATACCAGCGGCTTTCGCATTGGCAACGCCTTCCATGGCGCGATCGAACGCGCCCGGCACACCGCGGAACTCGTCATGCGTCTCAGGGCCGCCATCGAGAGAAATGCCCACATACGACAGCCCCACTTCCGCGAATTGTCGCGCAAGTTCGGGCGTTATGAGCGTTCCGTTCGTGGAGACGACGATGCGCATGCCCGCATTCTTCGCATACTGCATGAGTTCGACCAGATCTTCGCGCACGCACGGCTCGCCGCCACTAAACAGAAGCACTGGCGAACCGAAAGCGGCGAGATCGTCGATCATCGCCTTTGCCTCGTCGGTGCTCAATTCGTCGTAGCGTTGCGCATCCGACCCTGCATAGCAATGGCGGCAACGAAGATTGCACGTCTTCGTGCAATTCCAAACGACCACCGGCTTCTTGTCGCGTGAAAACTGCAGGAGCCCACTTGGCAGCTCCTTGGAGCGCCGTTTGTAACGCAACACGTCCGAAGGCTCGACCGCGCCGCAATAGAGTTTCGAGATTCCGATCATGTAGTACCGCTATCCTTACTGCAAACGTGCATGCGCAACTGGACAGCCCAGCCGCCTTACCTTGCCCACAGTAGGAAAGATAGACCGGTAACGTAACTGCGATAATTGATAGTCTTTTTATTATCCCTGTTCAACAGGCATATCTTTAAGGAAGAGCTCTATCAGCTCGTTTCTCGAATGCACATCGAACTTGCGGTAGATGTTCTGCTGATGGAAACGCACCGTGCTGTTGGAAACGACGAGCTTCTCAGCAATATAGGCACATGAGAAACCCTGAGCTGTGAGTTGAGCAACCTCGATCTCACGCGGCGTCAACCCGTATTCTGCAGCATGGTTTTCCACACGCTCGAGCATCGTATCTGTTGAGCTTTCGCTTGCTTCAGCCTCGGCGTCTTCTCGCATGTCCGACTGCAAGTCATCCGAATTCCCGGAAATCTCACTGAACTGCGCTCTGCGAACAGCGTCGAGTCCGAACGCTTTGCGATAGACCGCGAGCGTCACAGCGAACAAGATGACGAGCGCAATGATTGCCAGTCCGGCTACACCTCCCAAGTTCTGCATGCTGCGTGGGAGCGCAGACCCGAGCAAAGACCCGACCATGGTAGCGAGCGATCCGTTTGCCAAAATGAGGATCACCCCCGCCAAAGCTGCGTGGGGCACACGCAAGGTCGAGAACATTCCCGCGAAAATCATCCAGAAGAGGAAGCATCCGCAGAATACCGACGCAAGCACGAGACCCAAGGCGATTTGCATAGACTCGCGCATCGAAATGCAGGAAAAACCGAGAGCCAGGATAAACAGCACCATCACCGGCACCCATACCACGTGCACCCAATTACGGGCCTTTGCCATTATGGCTATCGTTGCACCTGTCGTTGCCACGATGGCCAAACCGAACGCGAAGTAGTTTGGCGACCAGGAATGAAGCCACGCCAACCTAATCGCAACACCGTACACGACCGTTGCGAGGAAACCACACGACAGCACCATCACGATAGAAATCCAGGGAAGCCTAGCTGCTTCGCTTCTGCCAAGCGGCCCGTCTGGTTCGAGCGAATCGACCCCGCGATTGGAAAGCACAAGCGTGCTGCCCGAAACAAACGCCGTGACCACGGCGACGATGAGACCGAGGGCGTCATCAACAAGCGGCACTACCGAGATGATGAAACCCGCCAAGCAGCCACCTGCCACGCATGCGCCCACAATGGCGCCGACAGTCTGCCGACTTAGCACGAGCATCCATGCGTACATAAGCACCGCCGATGCCAGCCCTTCGAGCACGGCAGCCGCCGGCAAAACGGCACCCGAGCTGTCAACGGCGAACAGCATGGCTGCAGCTACAGCGCATGCTGTCGCACCCATGAGGGCCATTGCGTTCATCTTGAACCATTTGAACCAGCCCGCAAGCGCAAGGAGTACGAGCGCAGCGAGTGTCACGATAGACCGCACATTGTAATAGGGATCGACCGACTCGATAACGCCCTGCTCCAAATAGCCGACGAAACCGAGCGAAACGAGTCGGACATACCCGATCATGCAGCCGAACCCCACGGCGAGCAGCACGAAGTCACGCATGCCATGCGTGCTCTTCGACGTTGTCTCACCTGTGACCATAACCCCCCTTTTTTCTTTTATTGTAGGCCATTCAATCATCAAATATGAAGAGACAAAACCGGCGGATTATCACCCTACTGTTAGACGACGGCCCTATCGCAAAGATGGATTCCGCTCCACATTCACGAGGGATGCACATCTCTTCCGTAAACTCATACGTGAAAAAGACGAGTGACGTAGCCAGTTTCGAGTAGCACATCAATACGAGCAAATCGAATACGAGCAGAGATCGCGGCGCGGTTATATGGTGCTGCGCTCTAAACGCACACAGTGAAATTGTGCGTTTCTGCAAATCGCTGTCGAATACTTGGCTGCCAAGAAAGACGGTTGAAAGATATGACTGAATTTGACAACGCAACTGCTCCGGCTTACGAAAAGCCGAAGCGCTACACCTATGTTGATTGCTTGCGCGGAACCGTGCCCCTGCCCAAGCACGTGAACGGCGCAACGCTGTTCCAGGTGCTCATGGTGGGCGGTATGGTGACGTTCATGGTCACGGTCAACGGCGTGCGCAACACAGGGCTCGATTTCCTCGTGAACTCGCATTGGCTTTACCCGTTGATGTTTTGCCTGGCGTTTCTGGTGCGCACCTTCTACGGTGCGCCGCTTGTGAACAAGCTTGCACCCAAACTTGTATTCAACTGCTTCGAAGGGACAGCACGGGCAATAGCCATGACCGTACTTAATGTCTGCTGCATGGCGCCCGTCATGTGCGCGATTGCCACGCTGCTCATCGTGGGACCCGATGATTTCCTCATGCGCTACATCACGACGCTGCCGATCGTCGCGCCTATGGCGATGGTCGTGAACTACTTCATCGTGGGCCCCATCGTGAAGCTCGTGTTCGCGAACAGGATCTCACCTGCCGGCGGCTTGGGTTTGTTGGAAAACTTGGAACAGCACGCCCCCAACCTCGCCCGCATGCTCGGCTGCTAATCCGAACCAGATAGTTTTGCTTCTTTGATATATACTATTGCGTATTCGCAATAGTTAGGAGTGCTATGCTGTCTGTCGAAGAAAGTGCGCGGATGCTTGGAATCAGCGGTGCACGCATCCGAAAACTGATTGCCGACGGGCTGTTGCCTGCCACAAAAGTGGGGCGATCTTGGACTATCGAAGAAGCCGCAGTCATGGACAGGCTTGCCGCAAAGCCCAAGGGAGGCCGTCCGCCCATCCAAGGTGTTTCCGCAATGAGCGGGCCCCCTGCGACGGATTCCGCTGCCGAGCAACTCCAGACCGAAAAGCTAAAGCGGCTGTATAACGAGTGCAAAGACGCCTTCAAGTTCAGACCGGGAGCAGCATGCATCGAAGCTGCCGAAAGCGCCGAAGAGGCTGCTTTCTACATGGCCGTCGCCGATTTCTTCCTCAAGCAGGAACAGGCCAAGCTCGTCAAAGCGGGAACGTACTGATGAGCGCCCCATTCTATATCGTGTTCGCTGGCGTGAACGGTGCGGGAAAGACCACGTACTTCCACTCGGGCCTCTGGAAGACGGCAGACATGCCCTCAAGAATGACACGCGTCAACCCCGACGAAATTGCCCGCACGCTGAAGGGCGACCATAGTAAGGCGCGGGAAGAATTCGAAGCCGGCCGCATAGCCCGGCAACGTATCGAACAATGCTTCGACAGGCATCGCTCGTTCAACCAAGAAACGACCCTGAGCGGGCACACAGCCTTGAAGAACCTCGCACGGGCGCACGATTTGGGATACCGCATCTTCATGTATTATATCGGCGTTGACGGCGCACAAACTGCAGCGCAGCGAGTCGCGCATCGTGTTGCTCTAGGCGGACATGACATCGACGAACAGGTGATAGCTCGCAGATACCAGACTTCGCTCTCGAATCTTGCGCGAGCTCTCGACTATTGCGAACAAGTCACGGTGTTCGACAACACAATCGATTTCACCTGCTTGGCATTATGGTCCCATGGCACGCTCGCGTGGTGGGGAGGCAACACGAGTGCAAACAACTGGCTCGTGAACGCCATGACCGACGATGAGATATGGCAAAGGTCCTGATTGGAGATGCGCATGAGGTTGTTTATTGCAGCTGAACTGCCCGAAAACCTACTCGAAGCCCTGGCTGAGACATCGGCCAGGCTGCGTGATACGGTCAAAGGCCGCTATGTAGCGCCAGACTCGTTCCATCTAACGCTTGCCTTCTTGGGCGAGGTTGAAGCCAATCGCATCGACGCCGCTGCTCGCGCAATCGACGACGCCTGTCAAGAGTACGAAGCGTTCGAAGTCGCGCTCGGCCCACTTGGCAGCTTCGGCAAACGAAGCTCTGCAACGCTCTGGCAAGGGCTTTCGGAACAAGGCGCACTCTCCGAATTGGCCGCATCGGTTCGAAACGAACTGAGCACCCGTGACTTCATCTTCGACGAGAAGGCTTTCAAGGCACATGTCACCCTTATGAGGAAAGCCGATTTGGCACACGGTGAACTGCCCATGCCCGTAACTGGACACGGAACAATCGAACACGTGACGCTGTTTCGATCGGATCTATCAGGAGCACGGCCCGTTTACGAACCTTTGCATTCAGTGGAGCTTTGCAACAACCAGTGAGCCTGAAGAAATCCCCGTCCGGCTTGCGTTAACTCAGCTTGCCGTATTGCTCGTCCGAAACCGGCTCGAGCCATTCGCTGCTTGCGTTTTCGCCTGGAACCTCGATTGCAAGATGCGAGAACCACGAATCGGGCGCAGCGCCATGCCAATGCTTCACGCCCTCGGGAATGTTGACCGTGCTTCCCGGCGTCATCTCGACAGGGTCCTTGCCCCATTCCTGGTAATAACCCCTACCGCCAACGCAGATAAGCATCTGGCCACCGCCTTTGTCGGCATGATGGATATGCCAGTTGTTGCGGCATCCAGGTTCGAAGGTCACGTTGAACACGGGCACTTGCTCAACGGAAACGGGCGCCAGGTAACTCTGCCCGACAAAGTATTGCGCGAACGCATCGTTCGATGCGCCGATGGGGAAGAAAATCTCGTTCTGATACTTGTCTTTTTCAGTCAGCTCCGGAACTTCCTCGTTCCAGACTTCTTTCGCCAAACGGAAGACCGCCCAGCCTTTGGGCCAGCCGGTGTACATGGTCGCATGCGTGATGATGGCCGCAATCTCTTCCTTCGTGACGCCGTTGGCCTTGGCATTTTGCAGGTGGTGGGTCAACGACGAGTCGGTAATCCCTGAAGCCATCAACGACACAACCGTCACGATGCACTTGGTCTTCGTGTCGATTGCCTCTTCGTTCCACACCTCGCCAAACAGGACGTCGTCATTAAGGTGCGCGAACATCGGAGCAAACTCCCCGAGCTGATCCCTGCCTGCTGTTTGAACGATTTTCTTGCCCATGTGTTTCAGCTCCTTCCGCTAAGACGCTGTCCATATAATGCCGTTTTCAAACGGCAATACTAGCACAGGCTTTCTTTGAAGAAGCTGAATCGCTTTGGGGTCGCTAGCGCATGATCTGACGAATTGGGGCATCGAGCTGGTGCTCGGGGAAACGCGCAATGCCGGCTTCGAGCTCATCCGCCAGGAAATCACGATCTTGCGGCAGGCTTCCGTTCACGCGAACGGGATTGAGCTCGTGCATGCCGAAGAAGAACGTGTCGTTGCATTCGGTTGCACGCAAGAAAGCGGCCTCTTCCTCGATGATTTCGCGCAGCGTCGGCGGAGCGAACTCACCTGCTTTCACATAATCGTGAAGCTTCGTGCCCGGCCATACGTTAAGGGCGGTCACGATGATGAGCTGTGGCTGCGCAACGTTTACGATAGCAGCGTTGGCAAGCGCGTTCTCGATACCGCGGCCTGCACCCGCCAAACCCATGACCAAATTGAGCGTGAACGGGATGCCTGCATCGTTGAGGCGAGCAAATGCCTCGCACGCTTCGTCCACGGTATTGCCCTTGTCCATGAACGCGAGCACGTCATCGAGCCCCGTCTCGAACCCGATGTTGAGGCCCGAATACCCGAGTGCCGCCAACTCGGCAAGCTGCTCGGGCGTTTTTGCCAGGATGTTGCGCACCGACGCATAGCAGCCAATCGTCTCGACGCGCGGAAGGCACTCGTTTACCAGTTCACCAATGCGGCGAAGGCGCTTGAGGGGAAGCGTGAAGGGATCGCCGCCCACTAGGAACACACGCTTGAACCTTGTCCGGTTTCGCCCGATGAAGCGGATGTCGCTCTCGATGTCTTCCATCGGCGACGGCGAGAACGGCGTGTCGTGGTAGAGAGAGCAAAACGCGCACTTGTCGCGACTGCAGCCGACAGTGGCTTCTAGAAGTAGCGAATTCTCTTCGAACGGCGGCCTGAACACACGCCCCCTGTAGTGCATCATGGCAAGCCCCTTCCCTTTTTGTGCTCATAGTAGCGCAAGGCTCGGCATAGAACCACTTAGCTGCAAGCTGACCAGACAGTTACCAGGTAAGTGTCTGGTCGGGCATAGGGCCACTTTGCTGCAAGTTGGCAAGCTGGCCAGACAGTTACCAGGTAAGTGTCTGCTTTCTAAGCCAGCATGGCTTCATTCGGCTACAATAAGCCGCAATCAAACCTCAGCAGAAACGGGGTTGGCGTGGCGAGGTACGGAACAGGACGCATTTGGATAGCTCGGGTGCTTGTTGCGCTCGTGTTTTTCATCAACGTGCAATGCGCGCTGCAGTTCATCTTGTGGCCAGAAGCCTACACCGCCGCATACCAGGTCGAGGGCGCATCGGCCATCGCAATGGTGCGCACGGTGGGCATCTGCTTCCTCATGTGGAATGCGACCTATCCTCCCGTTATCGTGCGGCCTGACCGCTACCGTGTGCTGTTCGGCGTCGTGATCGCCCAGCAGACAATTGGACTTGTTGGCGAAAGTTTGCTGCTTGCAAGTCTCGGACCCGGCCTCGAAGTGCTCGCTGGGTCGGTCATACGGTTCATCGCATTCGACGCTGCGGGACTCGTGCTGCTGGCCATCGCGTTTGCGCTCACCCGACAAAAGACTTCGTAAAGGATCGTGCTATTCATGACAGAAGAAACGAAAGCATCGAGCTTCCTCGAACGCAAGGATATCGAGATCAGCTTCCAGCGCTATGCGATCGACGCGTTGTCCGCTATGGCGCAGGGGTTGTTCGCCTCGCTGCTCATCGGCACGATTTTCAACACCATCGGGAACCTCTCGGGCATTACCGTGTTCAACGACATTGGTGCATTTGCCACAGCTGTGGCGGGACCTGCCATGGCAATCGCCATCGGGCACGCGCTCAAGAGCCCGCCGTTGGTGCTCTATTCGTTGGCCGTTGTCGGCTATGCCGCCAACTCTGCTGGCGGTGCTGGCGGCCCGCTTGCCGTGCTCGTGGTAGCTATCATCGCTGCGGAACTTGGCAAGGCCGTCTCGAAGGAAACCAAAGTCGACATCTTGGTCACCCCTGCCGTGACGGTCGGCCTCGGATGCTTGCTCGCGATGTTCGCCGGACCGGGCATCGGTGCCGTGGCCACGGCGATTGGCAGCTTCATCATGTGGGCGACCGAGCTTCAACCCTTCCTCATGGGCATCCTCGTCTCGGTAGTCGTGGGCATTGCGCTTACGCTGCCCATCTCGTCTGCCGCGATCTGCGCAGCGCTTGGCTTGACCGGCCTGGCTGGCGGCGCGGCACTCGCTGGCTGCTGTGCGCAGATGGTCGGCTTCGCGGTCATCAGCTTCGCGGACAACGGTTGGGGCGGCATCGTGTCGCAGGGCATCGGCACCTCGATGCTGCAGATGGGCAACATCATGCGCAAACCGCTCATCTGGATTCCGCCGATTGTCGCATCGGCTATCACGGGACCCATTGCCACCTGCGTGTTCAGCATGCAGCAAAACGGCCCCGCCATAGCATCGGGCATGGGCACCTGCGGGCTTGTGGGCCCCATCGGCCTGTACAGCGGCTGGGTCGCCGACGGTATCACCCCAGGTGCATTCGAGTGGCTGGGCATGGCGCTCGTATGCCTGGTGCTTCCTGCAATCTTGAGCTGGCTCGTGGCATTCGCCATGCGCAAAGCAGGCCTCATTGCACCTGGCGATATGAAGCTCGATTAGCTGCGAAAAAAGATACGAGCACTTTTTTGCCCGCATGAGATAAAGGAACCCCTAGCGGCTTATTCCTCGCGGAACTTCCCCGAGACGAGCTCGATGAGGTTATATGCGTCTTTGCCACCCGCTTCGAGACCCATATCGCAGGCAAAACAGTAGCATGCCACCTCATCCGGCTCGATTGCCGCGCAATGCTCCTCGAGCGCGCGTTGCATCTCATCGGGCTCGTGCGGCACGAAGATGCCTCGTTTAGCAGCGTCTTCGACATAGCGCTTGGGTGCAAAGCCAGCATCCATCTCAGGCACCGCTTTCAAGAACGATTGACCGCAGAAACGCGACTCGCTACGTGCGTCGGGCAGTTCCACAACCTCGATGCCCATCTTGCGCATGAGGCTGCGCACAGCATCCTGCACGTCAGCGCGGTCATAGGCGCGCCCGCAATCTTGGATGCCCATTACGCGCCCAGAATAGTCAGGGAGCGGGAAGTCGAAGTCGTTGTCGATGAGCACCCAGATGTTGTCTATGCCGCCGTTGTCGGCATCCTCGTCGATCATGGCCATGCAGTTGTTGCAGATGCAGACAGCCGTGTCTTCGGGGGTGAGCTTCTGATGGTTTACGCGACAGCACCCCGTGATCTCATCGGCGTACCCGCGCGCCACAACTTGCTCGGCAAGCCATTCGCTCGCTTCAGGGTAACGTTTCTTCACCTTGCAGCCGGGAAAGAAAACCCTCGTCATGCTGTCCTCCAAACTTTGCGAAACACTCTGCAATTAACACTTGTTGTGCAACTGCTTGTTCGATAGTAGCAGACAGCTGCGCGAAACACGCCTGGCCTTGGCTGCAATTGCTTGGCATATTCACCTCTTCGCCGCCAGGCATGCAGCGATGCCACCTAGAATGAAGCGATCGATAACGGGACGTACGTCATCCCACTCGCCTTCGCCCGGCGCTATCGATCGCACCGCTGAGAAGCAACCCGACATCTGGAACGAGCACGCAGCCTTCGCTTGAACTGGCGAATAACCAGCGTCAACGAGTATTGCATAGAGGTCATGCCCTTCCTGTGTCTGCCGTTGCCCGATGATCGACTCCATGAATCGGGGCTCCCGCACAACAGAAGCATAATCGCCAGCTTCGTTCACGAGCGCACAGAACGGCTTGCCCGCAGGCTTGAACCCATCCGAGCAGGCGACCTGACTCATAAGAGGAGACATTTCGGCAGAAATCTCGGCCATAAGCACGTCGTAGACATCGTCAGGGTTTCCAAAGTGCTCGTAGAACGTCGAGCGGCTGACATGAGCTTCGCGCGCCAACTCGGATACTGTGATATCAGCCAACGGCTTGTTCGCCAACAGCTTGAGCAATGCGTCCTTGATACGCTGCTCGGTCTGTGTCTCGTATTTTGCAGCGCGCTTTGCCATGGCTTTCCCCTCGTTATGAGCCGCTTTCTCAGTCGTCGCTGTGGGACGGCGCCTTGGGCGAGTCGGCGCCCAGGCCCCTGACTCATTCCCAAATCAAAACAATTTCGAACAGATTGTACGATATTCGAAACCCACGAGAAACCCCTCCTTCACCCTTTGCTACGATGACGCCAACAAGCAAAGCAAGCAGTAGGAGGAAGCATGCAAATCAAGCAACAATCGCTTCTTGATTTGATGGGTGCACCCGACGTGCGCTTCTCGATTCCGAAGTTCCAGCGTGCCTACTCGTGGGACGCACCGCAGTGCGACGAGCTGTGGCGTGACATCATGCGGGCTGCACGTGCCCATCGCTCGCATTTCATGGGCACGCTCATCTACTTGGAAGAGCAAAGGGGTGGAATGCGCGAATTGTCGGTCGTTGACGGCCAGCAGCGCCTGACCACGGTGACGCTGATCTTGTCGGCGTTCACACGATACCTTCGCGAAACTGGTGAGCAGCTGTTCGGCGTCGATGCCGATTACATCGCGTCCACGTTCCTGAACGGCAACACAGGCACAAAACTGCTGCTCTCCCCTGCCGACCGGGCGACGCTCGAAGCTGTTGTGGGCGACACCGCGCTACCGGAACACGCATCAGAGCACGTCGTTGAGAACCTGCAGAACTTCGAGGCAAAGATGCACAACGACGAGTTCGATTCGATGGCGCTTTGGCAAGGCCTCGAATCGCTGTTCGTCATCGCATCCGAGCTCGACCACAAGCGCCAGGCTCCCGTCATCTTCGAAAGCTTCAACTCGAAGGGCGTTCCACTCGTAACGGCCGACCTCGTGCGCAACTTCCTGCTCATCGCAGAGAACCACAGCGAGCAGAAGCGCCTGTTCAGCCAGTACTGGGAACCCACCACCGGTGTGTTCGGAGACGACCCTGGATCGATCAAGCTGAACAACGCCATCCTTGGCTGGCTTGCCGTGCGACTGAAGGAAGTGCGCAAGTTCGGCGATGCTCAGGCGTTCAGCATCTTCAAGAGCTATTGCGAGGACGAATACGACGGATCGATCGACGACCTGCTCGACGAGATGTACGCGTTCTGCATGGTCTGGGCTGAACACTACCGCTACCACGCAGTGAAGAAATACAAGACCGCCGACTGGGCAAAGCTTGGGCACAAGACCCGCGTGTCGAACCGACCACGCACCAAGCTCGACAACCCCGAGAGCTACGAGTACTACAAGAAGCACTTCGGTGTCGACCCTCAGTGGTAGGAAGCGAGACAATCATGCAGATACAACAAGAGTCGTTCCTCGAGCTCATGGCAAAACCCGACACGCGATTTGTCATTCCCGTGTTCCAGCGCGTGTATTCATGGGACGCACGGCAATGCAACGAGCTGTGGGAAGACATCATAGCAGCTGGCGCCCAAACTGATGAAACAGCCGAGCCGCATTTCATGGGCATGCTATTGTACTCTGCCGATACGGAAACGTGGCATGGCACTTCGATGTTCGACGTCATCGACGGGCAGCAGCGCATGACCACGATGACGCTCTTGCTGTGCGCGTTGGCGCGCTATCTTGATGAAACCGGCATGCAAGTTGGTGGGCTTTCCGCCAACGACGTGTTCGAGCGCTACCTGCGCATCGGGTCGGGCGCAAGCGCAACTGGCAAACTGACGCTTTCGTTCATGGACCGCGAGACGCTTTTCGCTTTGCTGGGCATCGGCACCATGCCAACCGAGCCGGCAGGCCGCCTCATCGACAACCTCGAGCTGTTCTACGCAAAAATGTGCGAACCGGGCTTCGATGTCGCGCAACTCTGGCGCGGGCTCGAGCGGCTTGAAATCGCAAGCATCCTGCTCGCGCACGACGACAGCCCGCAGCTGGTCTTCGAGAGCCTGAACTCGAAGGGCATGGCGCTCTCGACAGCAGACCGCATCCGCAACTTCATCGTCGTGACCGACGAGGCAAACGACCATGCCGATGACGGCGTGTTCGAACGCTGCTGGCTACCGCTCGAGAAGCTTGTGACCGACGGCAACTGCAACCTCGATGTCACGACTGTCGTGCACGCCTGGCTCTGCGAGAAGTACCGCGAGACGCGCATCTTCGACAAGAGCGAAGTCTACGGCCTGTTCAAGAGCTGCTTGCGCAGCGAGTACGCTGACGAGATTGAACCCGCGCTTGATGACATCGCAGACTTCGCCCGCAAGCTCATCGAAGATGAGGGATACCGCACCGAGAAACTCGAAGATGCTGATCGCTGGGTCGCCGGCAAGCCCAAGGAGCTTATCAGCGAATACAAGATGTTCGGTGATTGATCGTTTGACGCGCCTATTCGGAAACGATTGACGACTTTCCGACAACCTTTTCCACGACGAACGCAGCTAACACGATGACCACCATAACTGGCAACGTGTTACCGCACGGGATATCCCATGTAAGCGACACGCGGTAAAGGGCAAACCCGAGCACCCACAGCACGATGTTGCGCCAATCGACCGCCACGTCCGAACAATCACGGTGCCCGATGAAATAGTCGGCGATTACGATGGCTGCCATGGGAGCAAACACCGAGCCAATCAGATATAGGAACTCCTCGAAGTTCGACACAGGCGCGAAGATCGCGAGCGCAGTGCCCACGACCGCCGCAATGATGCCGCAGATGCGCGCATTGAGTTTCGGATGGATGCTTTCAGCCGAGACACCGGCTGACTGTGCATCGAGGAACGTCGTTGTCACCGTCGACAGCACGACAACCAAGATACCGATTAAGCCCATGCCCGCTTGTGCCATGACGGCGGCAATGTCGTCAGAGCCGGCGAACAGCGCACAACCCAATCCGATCGCGAACATCCAACAGCTTCCCACGAAGTACGTAATCGTAGCCATGGTCGCCCCAGCCCCGGGCCTCTTCGCCTCGCGCGTGTAGTCGCCCACAACGGGGAGCCACGAAAGCGGCATGGCAACCGCGAGTTCGACTGCCGCTCCAAACGAGAGGCCTTCATCACCTGACGGGGTGATGGGCGTTCCGCCGAACACAGCGGAACTTGCCACGAACGTCAGAACAAGGAGGAGCACTGCAGCAAAAGACTGGGCGCGTCCCATGCGCTTAACGCCGATGGCGATCCAAAGCACAATGAGCGCGCCGATGACCACGCACCAACCCGCCACGCCCAACAAGGGTACGAGCAGATTTGCCGCTGCCGCGCCCGAAACGACCATGATGGCCGTCCAACCGACGAGCTGGATGACGTTGGCAACGGCGAACAGGTTCGACCCCGCATGGCCGAACGATCGGGACGCAGCGCCCATGGCCGATGCGCCCGTCTTGGCACTCACATACGCAACGAGCCAGAACAGGATGCACCCGATGATGTGCCCCACCAGGATGGCAGTAAGCCCCTGCTCAAACCCGAGCGGCGCGAAAAACGTCCCGGTCAGGATTTCGGCAAGTGAAACTGACGCACCAAACCATATAAGGCCGAGCGTGGGCGTGGAAAGACGACGATGAATGGTTGGTTGCGCCATGGCAAGCTCCCTCCGACGGCATTATCCGCATCAGGTTCCTCGGGTCGAAGCGAGTTTACGCTTCCTCTCAGCCCGCATCACGCGAGCTCCCCGGCGCCCGCTGTGCGGGCACCGCGCCATTGTAGAATGAGTCACTTTGACTGTCAAAGTGACTCATTAGTGAGACAGCTTGAGCGGACCCCGTTGTCCCATGAAACAACTTCCCCGCGGGAAATCGATTTCCCGCGGGGAAGTTGCTGCGATCGCTTCTCGGCTTTTGCCTACAGGCAAGTCTCCAATGCTGCGACCAAAGTTTCAGTCGCGCCTTCACCCGCGCGCTCGTCGTAGTACGCCTTGAAGCGCTCATCGGCGAGATACGCCTGCGCAAGCTGCAAGTGCGCCTCGCGCGAGTAAGCGCCCTCACCCCATTGCATGGCGATCCAGCGCGCGTGCATTTGGGCGAGTTTCTGCGCTTCAACGCCAGTTGTGTCGTCTGCGCGCATGACTTCCACAAGCTGCTCGATAATCGCGCCCTCAAGTTGCTCTTTATCGTTCCACTCGGCCTCGTCCATCGCCAGCAAGCGTTCGTTTGCGGCATCAACTGCTGCGTCGCCATAGCGCTCACGCGCCTCGGCGCCATACGTCTTTTCGTTCGCGTCGATGGCAGCGCGCTTCAAACCTTCGAACCGTTCCTTATCGCTCATGACGCTTTCTCCTTCCAAAGAGTCGATAGTTTTCTTCACAGTGTTGATGAGTTTTTCCAAATCATCTTTCTGAGCCAGCAATGCCGAGAGGTGCTTTCGCAGTGCTGCCGCCTCGTCGAAGCTTGAATCGTTCACAACTTCTGCGACCTCAGCAAGCCCCATTCCGCACGCACGAAACAGAAGAATCTGCTGCAGACGCGCGATGTCGTCATGTCCGTATGCGCGGTAACCGTTGGGGCGACGCTGCGGTACGAGGAGCCCCAACTCCTCGTAATGATGCAGCGCCCGGATGCTCGCGCCCGACATCTCAGAAACCTGTTTGACTGTGTAGGTTTTCTCGCCCATCTCATCACCTCGCACATAGCTTAAACCCTTACGTTACGTAAGGGTCAACACGCTTTTCGAAAAGAATTACAATGCAAGATAGATTGCAGTTTGAAACAGCACTGAAAGGTGACACCGATGAAAAAGGTCCGTTCAATCGCACTGTCTTTGATTGTTCTGAGTGCAGCTTTCGTCCTGCTCGCGGGATGCAGCTCTTCGTCATCTAACTCGAGCGCCGCAAGCAGCGCAAGTACAACCAGTAGCTCGTCAGCAGAAGTGAATTATTACCTGGTGAAAGACTTCTGCGTCACCACTTACACAAGCGGAGACACCGAAAAGGAAACGACCCTCTATGAATACGACGAGTCGTTCAACAAGACCGCGAAGACCGTGAACGGCAGCTTGGCTGAATCTTGGCGATATGACGGTGAAGGCAATGTCATCGAGCACGTGAAAAACGGTAGCAGTTACGAGAGAACCGAATTCCAATTCGAAAACGGCCTGTGCGTCCGAGAAGATGTGTATAAAAACGGATCGAGCAATACACCCCAGCAATACAAGATCAACGAATACGATGATGCGGGCAATCTCATCTTGTCGACCACCTATGACCAAAACGGCACTCAAAGAGCCGTGGTCGAATACACCTACGATGGAGACAAGCTAATCCAAGAGGTTCACAACGGCAAGCTCCTGTACGAGTTCCTGTACAACTCAGACGGAACCCACACCAAGCGAACATACTACGTGGATAAAAATGACGGCTCGTATTTCGAAATCGTCTACGATGCGGAGGACCGTTTCATCGTCGATGGTGACGGATGGACACACGAGCGCGAGTTCGACAGCAATGGGAAAGTCATCCGCGAGACAGCGCTTGCGCCGGGAGGACAGCTTCGCACGACTGAATATACGCGCGAGGCAGACGGCAGCCATGTGACGAAGACAGTTTCCGATTTCTTGAACTCCGGCGATACAGAGCCGTACCAGACGATTGTCACCGACACCGATTACACCGAAGGCCAGGCCGTGTATTCGCGTGAAGAGACGAAATCCTCTGATGGAGCCACAGACATCGTGGAAGAGCATTTCTACACCTACCAGGACGAAAACGGCAACACCATCGGCGGATCCGATGACCAGGGAACTAATGGGACAAGTTCGGGCGCGAGCAGCTCGGAAGCAGCATCAAGCGCAACCGCAGCCCCCGCAGCAACTGAAAACCAGAGCCAGGGCGACCAGAGCGCGACGGATGAGCTTTCCAACACCGCCTTCAGCGGCCACAAGAAGGATTTCTCCGTGAGCTACAACCTCGAGTTCCATCCCGGCCATGCATGCTACCTCGTGCAACTGAGGGACGGGAAAGCCGAAGGTGTCAGCAAGGGTTCCTATTCGTTCGAAAACGGCACGCTCGAAATATCGGATATCCCCGCCATCATGGGAGCGTCCTACGAGAGCGCAGACAGGATTTCCGTCAACATGAACACGGGCGCCTGGACTTTCAAAGCCGAGAGCGGCACGAGCGACACATCGATGCTCGATTCGCTTGCAGAATCTCTCGGGCCTGCCGCTTAGCCTGATTGATCGTCATAGAAGCGCTCGAAAACGAAGCGCAAACGAGAGCCCTCGGAAACTGGAACCCGAGGGCTCTCACTATGTTGGAGCCACTCCGTTCGCCGCGTGAAGCTCATTTCATAGTGAGTTGCTTCGTTGACTTCGAAACCGACGAGGACAACAATCGAGAACGAATCACAGGAGAAAGCATTGGGAAACCCCGATGCCCATACGAGAGGAACTCATCATGAAGATTGCTATTCCCAGCGAAACTGCAGATGGCATGGCTGCCATGCGCAGCGGCCATTTCGGACATTGCGCGTATTTCACAGTCGTCGAATACGACGACGCCATGAACATCGCGGGCATCGAGGTCGTCAAGAACGTCGACCATGACCAGTTCGGATGCGGCGGTGTCATCCAGTACGTGCTTGACATGGGCGTCGACGGTATCCTGGCCGCCGGCATGGGCCGCCCGCCTCTGATGCGCTTCACGCAAAACGGCGTGACCGTCTACTCCGAAACCCAGACCCCCATCGTCGGCGATGTGGCCAAGCTGTTCGCCGAGGGCAAGGTTGGCTACTTCGATCCGGAGAACGCCTGCCGCCACTAAACCAAACAGGCCGCTTCGATTGCCGAAGCGGCCTGTTTCTTCATGCTAGGTGG